>JAEZZB010000017.1 GCA_023442495.1 Bacillota bacterium | reverse complement strand
TAGAAAATATGGGATATGAAGCGTTAGAACCTTTAGAAGGTAGAACGATAGGACTTGGCGATTTAATAAAGTATAGCTATTTAAATGTTGCTAAATGGGATGAGCATGATAAAGTAAATATGGTAATTGGTCAAGGTCAAAACTCATATACACCAATGCAAATGGTACAATATGCAGGTATACTAGGTAATGAAGGTAAATTTGTTCATCCGACATTATTAAAGGCCATTAAAAATTACAACAATACAGAAGATATATTTGTGAATGAACCTAATATCACTGATTCAGGTATTAATCAAAGCTATTTTAAGATAGTTAAAGAAGGTATGAGAAGAGCTTCATCATCAGTTCAATTTAGAAGTAATTTTCCATTCGAAGTCGGCTCCAAAACGGGGACTGCTGACGTAGGAAGTATCGATCCGAAGACCGGTGATTTTTATGATAGAATTGTATCGGAAATAGCATTTGCACCGTTTGATGAACCCGAAATTGCCGTTTACTTTTCTGTAATGGAAGGTACAAAATCTGAAAATATGCGTGGGGCAAACAATGATATCATCTATGCATATTATAAATATGTGAAAAAAGATTCAAGATTTAATCTTACAAGACCTGGAGAGGAAATAGATAGTAGTTATAGAACATATTCAATTGAAGAAAAAATAGATGAAAAAGAGAATGAAGAGTCAGATACAAATCAATAATTCAAAGAATAGGAATATAGCATGAAAAAATATTTTTTTATAATTGAAGAGGAATTTATTGAATATATACCTAAACTAATTGAAAAGTTTGATGGTAGAAAACTTATTGTTAGTTTAATACAAGAAAGTAGAATGCTTGAGCGTTCATATGAGATAGAAGAATATGTTATTTATGATAATTCAGATGTTTTAGCTGGAATTATTTCTTTAGAAGATGCAATAATTAGTGTTGATGATAATATAGATATACTGCCATCATCATATAAGAAAAAGAAAGATACTGTAGATAATGGAATATTCGAAAATGAAATATTTGAAGATTATGATTATGTGTTTTTCTTATTGGATCAGCTCTTAGATTATAATTTAAATAATGAAACTATAGCTATATGTGAATATCCAGAACAAGATAAATATAATATTATTTGTTCTAAATTTAATTTTAAGATAATTCAAAATTATAAAATTTATGGTTTCTTAAATGATAATAAAGATGATTTAAATCAATTATATGAGAATTTAGACAATAATAAATTATTAGATTATAATGAATTTTCATTTTTTGAAAAATTGAAAGGATTATTAAAATAATTGGCATAATAATGGAGAATTTTAGATTTATTTTTCATGATGTAGATAAAATAGAATATGGCGAAATTAAAGATAATAGACTTATAACTTATTTTGATCAATCTTATACTTTAAAAGGAAATATATATAGAGCAAAAGTCTTAAAATATGTGAAATCTATGGATGCTTATATTTTGGATATTGGTCTAGAAAAGAATGGTTTACTAAAAACAAAAAACACCATTTCAAATATAAAACCATCAATGGATGTAATCGTAGAACTTATTGAAACTAAGTCGGGTGATAAACTTTATGAATTATCTCAAAAATACTCATTAACAGATGGTTATATTGTATATTTACCTTTTGTAAAATCGAATAATAAAAATATATTTGAATTAGCAGGTAATTCCTATTTATTGAGAACCAAAGGGAAATATCTAGGCAATGAAGAAATATCTAACAGATTAAATCTATTATTAAAAGAACATGAATCAATTCAGAAAGAGAAGAATCTGCTTCCTAAACCAAAGCTAATAAGACAGAGCAATTTTTTATCTGATTTTATTGAAAATTACGAATATGAGATAATTTCAAATAAAAAAATTTCAAATATTATATTTGATAAAGATTTCAATCCTAAATATCATAAGCTTATTTCAAGACAAATAATTGATATGAATAAAAGAAAAATAGATATTAGAGGGATTGAAATTGTAATTGATCAGCTTGAAGCACTAACTGTTATTGATGTGAATTCAAAAAATAAATTTATTGATCTTGCTAAGGAAGACATGTCCTTGAAGGTAAATTTTTTAGTAATAAAAGAAATAGCAATCCAAATAAAGCTAAGAAATATAAAAAAAATGTTGATAATAGATTTTTTGAGAATGAATTATAGTGATAAAAAAATTTTACTAAAAGAACTTGACAAAATTTTTTCGCAATACAATCTAAAATTCAAAATATTAGGCTATTCTAATTTAGATTTTGTTGAAATAATCATATTTTAATTTGACATTACAAGCATAAAATGCTATACTATTCGAGTATCTAAACCGCATATGAAGGGTATTAAGAAGTAATTCACCCGATTAGCGAGAATATTAATAGAGGAGGAAGATACATGTACGCAGTAATTAAAACAGGTGGTAAACAATACCAAGTAAAAGAAGGCGATATTTTAAAAGTAGAAAAATTAAATGCTGAAGTAGGTTCTACATTTGATTTCGATGAAGTTTTATTAGTTTCAAATGAAGAAGAAGTAAAAGTTGGGTCACCTCTAGTAGATGGTGCAAAGGTATCTGCTGAAGTATTAGAACATGGTAAAGATAAGAAAATAGTTGTTTTTAAATATAGACCTAAAAAAGGTTCTCAAACAAAACAAGGTCATAGACAACCATATACAAGAGTTAGAATTAATTCAATAGGATAATGATTAAGGTTAAAATTTATAAAAATAATGACGTCATCAAAGGATTTGAAATTAGAGGTCATGCAAATTATGCTGAATATGGCAGTGATATAGTTTGTTCAGCAGTTACCATACTTGCAGTAAATACTATAGATACTTTTACAGATATATTGATGATGGAAAAAAATATTGAATATTTGTTTGATAATAATGTGGGAAAGCTAATATTGAAAGATAATACAGATATTAAAAATAACCATGACAGCCAATTAATACTAAAGAAGTTTGATTTAGGTATTAAATCCCTAAAAAAACATTATGGCGATTTTATTAGAGTAGACTACATGGAGGTGTAGAAATGTTAAAATTAGATTTACAATTTTTTGCAAGTAAAAAAGGGGTATCATCTACTAGAAATGGTAGAGATTCAAGAGCTAAAAGATTAGGAGCTAAAAGAGCAGACGGACAATTTGTTTTAGCAGGAAATATTCTTGTAAGACAAAGAGGAACAAAAATTCACCCAGGTGAAAATGTAGGTATCGGAAAAGACGATACATTGTTTGCAAAAGCTGATGGTGTTGTTAAGTTTGAAAGACTTGGCAAAGATAGAAAGAAAGTTAGTGTTTATTCAAGAGAACAATTAGCTTAATTTGAATGTATTATCCAGAATTTTAATTCTGGATATTTTTTTTAGAGGTATATATGTTTTTAGATATTGCAAAGATTACTCTTAAATCTGGTGCAGGTGGTGATGGAGCCATAGCATGGAGAAGAGAAAAGTTTGAACCAGATGGAGGACCAGCTGGTGGAGACGGTGGAGATGGTGGTAATATCATACTTAAAGCTGACTCAAATGTTCAAACACTTTTAGATTTTAAATATAAAAGACACTATTTTGCGCAAAATGGTGAACCAGGTAGAAATAAAAATCAATATGGTAAAAAAGGTGAGGATATGATTATTCATGTCCCAGAAGGTACAATTGTAAGAGAAGCTAACTCAAACAAAATCATTGTTGATTTAGTAGAAGATGGCCAAGAATTTTTAATTGCAAAAGGTGGAAAAGGTGGTAAAGGAAATGCTAAATTTGCTAATTCCATTCGTCAAGCACCGAGATTCGCTGAACCAGGAGAGCCAGCACAGGAAATAGAAGTCATTTTAGAAGTGAAACTTATAGCAGATGTTGGTTTTATAGGATTACCAAATGTAGGTAAATCATCATTATTATCAATATTATCTGATGCTAAACCTAAAATTGCGAACTATCATTTTACAACATTAACTCCAAATTTAGGTGTTGTTAAAATAGATTTTCAAAACTCTTATATAATTGCAGATATTCCTGGAATTATTGAAAATGCAAGTGAAGGTGTAGGTCTTGGTTTGCAATTTTTAAGACATGTCGAAAGAACAAGACTTCTTGTACATGTTTTAGATATGTCAGGATCAGAAGGAAGAAACCCAATAGAAGATTTCAATGTGATTATGAATGAACTTTCTAAATATAGTCAAAAATTAAAAGAAAAAGATCTATTTGTAGTTGCAAATAAAATGGATATTGAAGGGGCAAAAGAAAATTTAGAAATATTTAAATTAAATTTTCCTGAACTTGATGTTATTGAAACATCTGCCGCTACTACTGAAGGTGTAGAAAAACTTAAATATTATATTTTTGAAAAACTAAATAATATTAAGAAAGAATATCATAGTCTTGATGAAGGCGAAATACTAGATTTAGAGAATTTCTTTAAAGTTGATAGAACTATTGATGTTTATAAAGACGGTGATATTTTTGTAGTAGAAGGATATCCGATAGTAGAACTTATTAGAAAGACTAATTTTGATGATTTTGAATCACTAAGTCATTTTGAATCTGTTTTAGAAAAGATGGGTGTGATGGATAGATTGCAAGAATTGGGTATAATAGATGGTGATACAATTGATGTAAATGGTGTTGAGATAGAATATTTTGGATAGGAGAATTATGTTAAATTCAAAGCAAAGAAAATATCTAAAATCACTTGCAAATACGATGGATCCAAAGATAAATATTGGTAAAAATGGTATAAGTGAGAATTTAATTACACAAATTAATGATACACTTACTGCAAGTGAATTAGTTAAGATTAAAATATTAAATAATAATTTAGAAGATCATGATGAAATAATTAATGAAATTGTTGAAAAAACAAATTGTGATTTAGTTTCCCATATGGGTAATAAATTTGTTATATTTAAACAAAGTAAAGAAAAGATTATAAAATTACCATAGGAGTATATATGAAAGTCGGTATATTCGGTTCGTCTTTTAATCCTGTTCATATAGGTCATTTAATTATTGCTGAGCAAGCAAGATATAGATTAGATTTAGATAAAATACTCTTAGTTCCAACTGCAAATCCATATCATAAGCAAGTAGACTTGGTAGATTTTAGCCATAGATACAATATGACAAAATTAATTGCTGAAAATAATAAATATTTTGATATTTCTGGTGTAGAAGCAAATATTAAAGGAAATTCATATAGTTTTAACGTGATTAATGAATTAAAAAAAATATATATAAATGATGATTTTTATTTTATTATCGGATCTGATTCATTTAATAATATCCATACATGGTATAGATATGAAGATTTATTAAATATGATTAGATTAGTAATTTTCAAAAGACCAGGATATGATATAGATATAGATAAGTTTGATAATTTTAATAATTTATATAAAAATCTAATTTATTATGATGATTTACAATTAGAAATATCATCAACGGATATTAGAAATAGCATAAAAAATGGATATTATCCAAAATATTTATTACAAGATAGCACTATTAAATATATCAAGGAGAACGGACTATGGTAATGAAGATTGAACAAGTTAAAAAACAACTAAAAACCGATTTGAAAGAAGCAAGATATAATCATGTATTAAGAGTAACAGATGAAGCATTTAAATTAAATCAATTACTAAATCTTGGATTGGATGATAGAAAAGTTATAATGGCAGCATTACTTCATGATTGTGCTAAAAATAATGAAGAAAAATATTTTAATGAATTTAAGAAAAAATATAATTTAAAGAGAGAAGAGGTATTTGAGGATTTTACTTTAGCGCATGCTATTTTAGGTGTATATGTTGCAATGGAAATTTATGGCGTTTATGATCCAGAAATTTTAGATGCTATAAGATGGCATACTACTGGTAAAGAAGATATGACTTTATTAGAAAAGATAATTTTTATAGCAGATTTCACTGAACCAGGTCGTGACTTTAAAGAGTCTGCACTTGTTAGAAATCAAACATTAAAAGATTTAGATAAAGGAATATTACTTTGTTTAGATGTTACAATTAAATATTTAATTGAGAAACATGTTATAATTAATATAGAAACATTAAAAGCAAGAAATTATTTACTAAGGAGAGTTAATGAATAAACTTGATATTGTTTTAAAAGCGATTGATTCAAAATTAGGAGAAAATGTAAAAGTTATTGAATTTGGTGGTAAATCAACTATCGCTGATTATTTCGTAATAGTTACAGGCAGCTCAATTCAACAAACTAAAGCAATTGCTGATGAAATAGAAGAAAAAGTTACAAAGGAAGGATTTGAAGTCTTAGGCAGCGAAGGTTTCAGAGATGCAACTTGGATATTATTGGACTTAGGAGATATTATAGTTCATATATTTACAGAACAAACGAGAGAATTTTACGATATAGAAAAATTATGGGATTAGACAGCTCGCCATTGAGGTGAGTATGAAAATAAAAAAATATTTTGATAAAATAATTATTATTTTTTTGGCTACTATATTTATATTAGTTGGTTATTTTAATAAAAAGAATGAGTCTGATATAGATAATAATCAATTTTTATTTGAAGAAACAAAATATCATGAAAATAATTCTGATATAGACAAATTAAAAGAAAGTGTTATCGAGACAATATCAGAAGAAATTTATGTAGATATTTCTGGCTGTATAATAAATCCTGGAGTCTATAAATTAAGAGATAATCAAAGAATTATAGATGCTATAGATATCGCAGGTGGCTTATGTCCAGATGCCGAAACTTCAAATATTAATTTTGCTAAAAAATTATTTGATGAAATGAAAATTTATATTAGAAAAGTAGGTGAGACAAATAATGAAATGTCATCTGATTTTAATAATGATTTAGAAAATATAACAAATAATTTTGAAACTAATGATTCTGGTAAAATTAATATTAATACAGCAAATAAAGAACAACTTATGAAATTACCAGGTATTGGTGATAAAAGAGCTATCGAAATAATAAATTATAGAGAAAATAAGAAATTTAGAAATATTGAAGATATAAAAAACATATCAGGTATTGGTGATAAAACTTTTGAAAAAATTAAAGAATTAATAATAGTTAATTGAAAAATACTTGTTTTTTTGTTACAATATGAGTGTTATTTATGAAAAGAGGTTAATATGGAAACAGCTTTAGTAATTTTATTACTTATTTCAAGTATTGGAATAATATTATCTACAATACTAATGGAACCTAAAGCAGAAGGTATGGGATCTATTTCAGGTTCATCTGCTAATATATTTGGTAAATCAGCATCTAGAGGTAAAGAAAAGATGTTAAGCACAGCTACAATAGTATTTGGTGTTATATTTGCATTAACAGCATTACTATTAGCTATATTTTAAAATCTGAATTTGAGTTTTCTCAATTCAGTTTTTTTATTTTAAAGTTTTTTATAATATAGTATTTAATGATATAATTAAAAAAAGTCCCTAAAAATAAAGGATGTATTATGAGAATATTAGATGGAAAAGTTAGATTGAACAAAAAAGGATTTGGCTTTTTTATAGCCGATGACGATAATATTGATGATATATTCATTTCAAGAGCATCATTAAATAAAGCTTTGGATAATGACAGAGTAAGAATAAAAATTACTAAAGATGCTCAAGGAGAGCATAAGGCAGAAGGCGAAGTTGTCGAAATACTTGAAAGAAATAGAGAAATTTTAGTTGGTGATTTTCAAAAAGTTAAAAAATATGGTTTTGTTATTTTAGATGGTAAGCATGCCAACTACGATATTTTTATTCCCACTGATCATGTTAATAAAGCTAAAAATAATGATAAAGTAGTTGTTGAAATATTATATTTTGATAGAAAAGATAAAAATCCTACAGGAAAAATTGTGGAAGTTTTAGGCAATATGAATGACACAGGAATAGAAATTCTAGCAATTGCTAAGAAATTTGATTTGCCGGATGAATTTTCACATGAAACTCTAGAATATGCCAATTCTTTACCCGGTAACCCTAGTAAAGAAGAATTTAAAAATAGAGAAGATTTCAGAAATTTATTTACTGTAACAATTGATGGAGCAGATGCAAAAGATTTTGATGATGCTATTTCTATTGAAAAGGATAAAGATGATTATATTTTATATGTTCATATAGCAGATGTAGCACATTATGTTACTGAAAATAGGAGAATTAATGATGATGCATATGAAAGAGGGAATTCAGTTTATCTTTTAGATAGAGTAATACCAATGCTTCCTGAAGCACTATCAAATGGCTTATGTTCTTTAAATCCAAATAAAGATAGATTAACATTAACAGTTAAGATGAAAGTAGATAAAAAAGGCAAGGTAATTGATTATGATTTCTATGAATCTGTAATTAATAGTAACTATAGATTGATATATGATGATGTATCTAATTTTCTAGAAAATAAGAAGAATGTATATAATAATTCTAAACTTGAAGAAAAGTTGTATTTAATGAAAGAACTTCATCAAATACTAGAAGATAAAAGATATTCCAATGGTGCACTTGATTTTGATTTTAAGGAATCAAAAATAGTTCTTGATGGATACGGAACACCTATTGAGGTAAAAGTTGATGAAAGAAGAGTTGCAAATAGATTAATTGAATCATTTATGGTTTTAACAAATGAAGTAGTAGGTGAGCATTTTGCTAATATTGAGGTACCATTTATGTATAGAGTGCACGCGGCACCTTCTGATGAAAAAGTAATGGAATTCAGATCGATTATTTCAAAATTTGGTTTACAAATAAAAGGTGATAAATTATATCCTAAAGATTTTCAAAAAATACTCAAAGAAGTTGAAGGAACGAATTTATCATACACAATAAGTAATATTATGCTTAGAACTATGAAAAAAGCAGAGTATAGAAGAGAGCCAAATATTCACTTTGGTCTAGCTACAGAAAATTATTCGCATTTTACAGCGCCTATTAGAAGATATAGTGATTTAGTGGTCCACAGAATTACAAAAGCAAGTATACATAATAATTATAAAAAGGCAAAAAGATCATATCTTAAGAAATTAGATAAAATTGCTGAACATATTTCTGAGACTGAAAGAAAAGCTGATGAGGCTGAAAGAGATGTAGATGCATTGAAGAAATGTGAATATATGGTAGAGAGAGTGGGAAATGAATATGTTGGGATAATCTCATCGATTACCCATTTTGGAATATTTGTTGAATTACCAAATACTATTGAGGGGCTGATTCACTTTAGAGCTATGAATGACGATTTTTATGAATTTGATGAAGAAAATTATAGAGTTATTGGTGCTCATAAGAAAAAAGTATACTCAATAGGTCAAGAAGTTAGAATAAGAGTGGATAAAGTCAATATAGAGCTTAGAGAGATAGATTTTAGTTTAGTAAGAGAAGAGAAAAAATGAGTAAAACATTAGCAAAAAATAGAAGAGCAAAACATGATTATTTTATAGAAGAATATTTTGAAGCGGGCATTGTACTTGAAGGTAATGAAGTGAAAAGTATAAAACAAACAAGAGTTTCAATAAAAGAATCGTTTTGTCAAGTAAGAAATAATGAAGTATTTATTGTGGGCATGCATGTTACACCATACGAATATGGTAATAATTTTAGTAAATTAGACCCTACAAGAACACGAAAACTCCTATTAAATAAAGTTGAAATAAGGAAAATTAATCAAAAGATTAATGAAAAAGGATATGCTTTAATTCCATTAGAAGTTAAGGAAGTAAGAGGGCTTATAAAAGTCGATATTGGTCTAGCTAAGGGTAAAAAATTATATGATAAAAGACAAGATTTAAAAGAAAAAGATGACAAAAGAAATATAGAAAGGGTATTAAAGGAAAGATATTATTAAAATGGAAATAAAAGAATATTTGAAAATTCTTGAAATGGCAGATAATCGAGCAGGTGGTGGATCTGTAGGAGCTTTTTCGGGAGCTTTTGCAGCTACTCTTATTGTAAAAGCATATAATATGATGTTAAAGAAAGAAACGAATTTTATAAATTTAATTGATAAGAAATTTTATGATGATATTATAAAAATAAGAGATTATTATCAAGAAAGCATTATGAAAGATGGAATGATGTTTGGTGAAGTTATAAAAGCTTATAAATTACCAAAAAATACTGATGAAGAAAAAAGTTTGAGAAAGAATGAAATAAAAAAAGCATATAAAATCGCATACAATTCATCATTGTCTTTAGTTGAAAATGCTTTAGATCTTTTTGAGTATTTATTAATTATGAATAAATATGTAGATGATATGGCAAAATCTGAAATAAATGTAGCTATTGCTCAAATAAATGCAAGTATAAAATCTTCATATGTAAATGCAAGATTAAATCTAAATTACACTTTAGATGATGAATTTATTGAAAGAGAAAATAATAAATTAGAAGACTATAAAAAGAAATTTTATCTTTATTTAGAAAAATGTCAAGATGTAGGATTAAGTATTAATTTATAATAAAAGGAGCTGTTTTCAGCTCCTAAATTATTTTCTTACTATCATTATTTCATCTTGACCAGCTACAACATTTCCAATTTGTTTTTCTATAGATTTGAAATTATCTGTATTTGTTATAACAATAGCTGTATCAGTTTTGTAACCTTTTTCTTCTATAAAATTGATATCAAATTCTACAAGCTTATCACCAACATTTACATTATCACCTTCATTTACAAATACATTAAATCCTTCCCCTTTTAATTCAACTGTATCCATACCGATATGAATTAATAAGTCTAAGCCTTTTGATTCTATGCCAATAGCATGTTTTGTATGAAAAACTTGAATAACTTTTCCTTCTATAGGTGATAGTAAAATACCCTCAGTTGGTTCTATTGCAACACCATCACCAAGGAATTTTTGTGCAAATGTTATATCATCTACTTCAGTAATATCTTTTAATTTACCAGTTAATGGCGATATTAATTTATATTTTTTCCCGAATAAGCTCATACTTCCTCCTAATTATTTATAAATTAATTTTATCATATTTATTACATATTACAAATATAGTATATTATTATATATTACTTAAATTATGTTATAATATTTGAATGGAGGGCATATGAGAATTGATAAGTTTTTAAAAAACTCTAGAATAATTAAGAGAAGAACTGTTGCTAAAATTGCATGTGAAAGCGGTAGAGTTCAAATCAATTCAGTTGTTGCTAAACCAGGGACAGAAGTTAAAATAGGAGATATTATAGAAATTCAATTTGGAGATAAGATCGTGAAATTTGAAGTTTTATCATTAAAAGAAAATACAAATAAAAGCAACGCTGATGATTTATTTAGAGTGATTGAAGGATAATTTAATGGAAAATAGACAAAGACAAAGAAAAAGTGAAAAATATAGAAGATTTAGAAAATCTAATAGACTATTAAATATTCTGTTTTTTATTTCAACGATTATTAGTATTTTTCTAATTGTTACATTTGTTAGACAAAAAATAAAAATAGCTAATTTAAATAAAGAATATCAACTTTTACAAGCAAAACAGCAAAATATGAAAAATAAAATAGAAGATTTAGTTAAGGAAATAAGTGTAGTAAATTCTCTAGAATATATTGAAGAAAAGGCTAGAAAAGACTTAGGTATGATTAAAAAGGATGAAAAAATATATATAAATCCTGATGAAGAAAGCAATAAAGAAACTGATGAAGAATCAATCAGTGAAACTAATAATCAGTAAAGCAAATATAGTGGGGAATCATGCTAATTCAAGAGAAGTATTATGATATTTTAAAAAATAAAAAAGTTTTAGCTGCAGTTTCTGGTGGAGTAGATTCTATGACTCTACTTCATGATTTAGTAAAATTGAGAAATATATTAAATTTAGATATAGAAGTAGCTAATTTTGATCATTTAACTAGAGATGGAGAATCTACAAAAGATAAAGAATTTGTTGAAGATTTTTCAATAAAAAACAATTTAGTATTTCATTCAAAGGCGTATTCAATGTATGAATATAGAGATAATCATGATGTGTCAATTGAGGAAGCTGGAAGAATACTCAGAATGAATCTATTTGAAAGCATTATTTCAAATAATCCTAATTATATTTTAGTTTTTGCCCACAATCTTGACGATAATGTTGAAACTATAATTATGCGTATAATTAGGGGTACAGGTTTAACTGGTCTGGAAGGCATTAAAGAATATGAAAAAAAAGATAATTATGAAATTCTTAGACCATTAATTTATATTTCTAAGAAAAAAATATTAGATTATTCTTCAAAAAACAGTATCGATTACAGACAGGATCATACTAATTATGAAAATATTTATACGAGGAATAAAATTAGAAATGAATTAATTCCATTAATTAAAAAAGAATACAATAGCAATATTCATGAATCTATTTCTAAACTATCTAATTTTTCGATATTAAATAATAGATTTGTAGAAAATGAAATTGGTAATATTATAAATCAAATAAGTAAACAAGTAAATAATTATATAATTATAGATTCAATAAAATTAAATTATTATAATGACTATGAAAAAACATTGATAATTAGAAATCTTTTAGATAGGATTCATAATAATTATAATTTTACAAATTCGCATTATGATGAAATATTAAAAATCATTAAATCAAAAAAAGGTGTCGATTTAACAATAAATGGAATAATTTTTTATAATTCATTTAATAATTTTATAATTAGAAAAATAATAAAAAATGATTTGGAAAAAGACTTTATAATAAAAAAAGATGGTAAAATAAGAGTTAATGATTATTTAATAAATATAAAAAATTTAAATAATGACATAATAATTAGAAAAAGAAAAAATGGAGATAGAATCAAATTAAAAAATTCTACTAAGAAAGTTAAGGATTTTCTTATTGATATGAAAATTGACAAATATGAAAGAGATTATATTCCAATAATTGAAATGGATAGAGAAATTAAATTTATAGGAAATATATATAAAACGAATTTAGAAAACACAGAAATAATAATTGAAAGGATAAATAATGAATAAAAAAAGACAGAATTTTATGCCTTTATTATCTATGGTATTGATGTTTGTATTAATAGTAAGTCTATTTAGCAGATTATTTAATACTACAAATAATATAAGTGTAAATGAATTGCTAAAGTTTATTGATTCAGATAGTGTTACTAATGTTACTACACAAGGTAGTAGCGTTGAAATTATTACTAAGAATAATCAAAAATATACAACAGAATTACCTATAGAATTCCAAGCAAATTTTTATGATGAGTATTTAAAAGAAAAAGTAGAGAATAATCAAATTCAGTATGTAGGCTTAGCTCAGAATAAAAATAATTATATTATGAATTTTTTACCATCATTTATTATGCTGGCAGGTATGGGATTCATACTATTTATGTTTGTAGCAAAGGGAGCTAATTCAAATAATCAGGCAATGAAATTTGGTAAGAGTAGAGCAAGCTTACATCTTGACAAAAACAACACTATAAACTTTAAGGATGTTGCAGGCTTAAAAGAAGAAAAAGAAGAGATGGCAGAACTAGTTGATTTTTTAAAAAATCCTAAAAGATATGTCGAACAAGGTGCAAGAATACCAAAAGGTGTATTATTAGTTGGTTCTCCTGGTACAGGTAAGACTTTTATTTCAAAGGCAGTAGCAGGCGAAGCAAATGTTCCATTTTACAGTATATCTGGTTCAGATTTTGTTGAGATGTTTGTAGGTGTTGGGGCATCAAGGGTAAGAGATATGTTCCAAGAAGCTAAAAAGAATTCTCCATGTATTATTTTCATAGATGAAATAGATGCTGTGGGTCGTAAAAGAGGATCTGGTTTAGGTGGAGGACATGATGAAAGAGAACAAACACTTAACCAACTTTTAGTAGAAATGGATGGATTCTCAAAAAATGAAGGCGTAATTATTATTGCTGCAACTAATAGACCTGATATATTAGATCCAGCATTATTAAGACCTGGTAGATTTGATAGAACAATTCAAATTTCTATGCCAGATGTTCGTGAAAGAGAAGAAATGCTAAAAGTTCATACTAAAAATAAAAATCTTTCTTCTAAAGTAGATTTAAATGCAATTGCAAAATCAACTGCAGGTTTTTCACCAGCAGAACTTGAAAACTTAACAAATGAGGCAGCATTGCTAGCAGCTAGAAATAGACAAGATGAAATCACTCCTAATTTACTTGAAGAAGCTGCCATTAGAATAATGGCAGGTCCTGAAAAGAAATCAAGAGTTGTTATTCAAAAAGAAAGAGTTTTAACAGCATATCATGAAGCTGGACACGCAGTAACTGCAGAGATTATAAAAGGACTAGATCCTGTTCATATAATAACTATAATTCCAAGAGGAGATGCTGGAGGATTTACAGCTTATTTACCAGAAGAAGATAAATCATTTAGGACAAAGACTGAAATGACCAATAGATTAGTAGCATTACTTGGAGGTAGAGCTGCGGAAGAAGTGGTACTTGGAGATATTTCAACAGGCGCTTCAAATGATATTGAAAGAGCTACTGCTATTGCAAGAGCTATGATTAAAACATATGGTTTTAGTGATTCATTAGGACCTATACAATATGATGATGGATCTGGAAATGTATTTTTAGGTGGAGATAATTACTCAAAAGGAGATCATTATTCTGAACAAACAGCTGTTATAATTGATAAAGAAGTTACAGATTTAATTAAAAATGCTTATGAAAAAGCAAAAGAAATTATTGTAAATAATAGAGAATTCTTAGAAGAATTAGCTCAAACATTATTAAATGAAGAAACCATAAGAAGAGAAAAATATGTTGAAATAGCTAAGAAATATACTATTGTTGGGGATGATTATTCAGAAGATGTGGAAGAGTTAATTAAATCCGAAAATAAAGCTATTAATAATGAAAATGTTGAAAATAAAGATAATACAATTGAAGGAGAATAATATGTTTATGATATTAGCTAATCAAAATAATCAAAACTCAAATAGTATCTTTGGTGGAGAAGGTTTACTTGTTGTTCTTTATTTAGCGCTTACTGGATATTTTCTATATAGATCATTTGCAACAATCAAAGCTAATAAAAATGCAACAGGAGAAGTATACAAGGTTACAAAGCAAAACAATAAAATGATGAGTATACTATTATTTTTAATAGCAGGACTTGGTATTTATAATTTAATTCAAGGAATGATTTTAAGCGGTGTTTTAATGTTAGTTTTATCTATAGCTTTAACCATTGAATCTATGACAAAAAATGTTATAGCAAGCAATGGATTTGTAGCAGATTCAAAATGGATTGAATGGGACCAATTAAAAAAATGGCAAATTGATAAAGAAAGGGGCGAAGTATCTGTTTTATATAAATCTGGTATTGACGAAAAAACTGGATTTTTCAGAATAAAAAAAGAAGAAGCAAGTTTAATACAAGATTTATTCAAAAAATATAAATTAAAAAAATAATATAGTTTAAGAAATAAAAAAATGACTGGTATCTTTAATGAACCAGATCGGAGGTAATTATGAAAAATACTAAAGATATTACATTATTAGGTTTAATGTCAGCAATTATTATTGTTATGTTAGCTATACCAGGACTTGGTTATATACCGCTACCATTTATGAATGCAACATTAGTGCATATCCCAGTTATCATACTAGCGATAGTTAAAGGACCAAAGTTAGGAGCTGTAATAGGTGGAGTATTTGGAGTATCATCACTTTTAAATTCTTTAATTAGACCAAATATTACATCATTTATATTTATTAACCCGCTTGTTTCAGTATTACCAAGAATACTTATCGGGTTATTTTCAGGATTAATGGCAGATGGTCTTAGAAATAAAAATTGGAAATACAATTTGCAAAATCTAATTCCAGCAGGTATAGGGTCAATAGTAAATACGATTGGTGTACTTGGTATGATATATATACTATATGCAAAAGATTATTTAGAAGCTACTGGCAAAGTAGGGCAAAGTGCATTTGCAGTAATAGGATATATAGCAGTTACACACGGAGTAGTAGAAATGATTATCGCAATGATAATTGCAACACCAATAGCTAATGCATTATTAAAGTATAATAAGGGAAAGATATGATTTTACTAATTGATATTGGAAATACAAATGTTGTTTTAGGTATCTATGAAAGAGAAAAAAAAATAAAATCTTGGAGACTTGAAACAAGGCAAACTAAAACAGACGATGAATATGGATCTCAAATTGAATCCATATTAGCTCATGAAAATATAAAGTCTGATGATATAAAAGATGTAGTAATTGCATCTGTTGTTCCTACATTACAACAAACATTTAAAAAACTATGTAAGAAATATTTAAATCACATACCTGTCGTTGTAGGGGAAAATACAAGAACAGGAGTGCCTATAAAACATGACAATCCTCGTGAAGTAGGTGCTGACAGAATTGCTAACTCAGTAGCTATGGTTGAACATTACAGATTACCTGCAATCCTAATTGATATGGGAACAGCAGTTACATTTGATGTAGTTAGTAGAAAGGGAGAATATCTTGGAGGAGCTATTTCACCTGGTCTTGGAATTGCTTCAGAAGCTTTATTTGAGAGAACTTCTAAACTACCAAGAATCGAAGTAAATAAACCTAAGAATGCAATTGGAAAATCTACGGTTGATGCTATGAAATCAGGTTTATTTTATGGATTTATAGGTTTAATAGATAATGTAATTGAACAAATATTATTAGAATTGGGTGAAGATAAAGAAGATGTTAGTATTATAGCTACTGGTGGATATTCAGAAATGATAACCCAAAATTCAAAATATATTCAAAGAAATGATAAAGATATCACTCTTGAAGGTATGAGAATTATATATGAAAAGACGATTGAAAGTAGAAAGTATGAAATCAATTAATAGAAAACTCAATTTAACTGATGGGAGCATTCTAAAGAATTTAATTCTTTTGAGTGCTCCTTTAATGGCTACATCTTTTATCAATATGGCATACAATCTTACGGATACAGCTTGGCTAGGACGACTAGGGACTGATGCAGTAGCAGCTACAGGTTCAGTAGGATATTTTGTATGGATGGCTTCATCTATTGCAGATATTGCAAGGGTTGGAACGTCCGTATTTGTTGCTCAAGAATATGGAAGTGGTCATACAAAAAGACTTAATGATACTATAAAAAATGGTTTAGTTTTAATATTCATAGTTGTTGGATTATTTACATCAATAATAATTGGCTTTACAGATAATATCTTAAACTTTTATAGTTTAACAGACCAAGTTCATAGCATGGCAAAATCATATTTAACAATATTTGCACTTGGATTTATAATAAATGGTCTTAATATGACCTTTTCCAATATATATAATAGTGTGGGAAATAGTTTTTTTCCATTTGTTGCTAATGTTATGGGACTTGTATTAAATATCTTTGTTGATCCTATATTAATATTTGGGTGGGGACCAATTAAATCTTTAGGTGTTTCAGGTGCTGCATTGGCGTCAGTATTTGCGCAACTAGTTGTGTTTATAATATTTACTGTAGACATAATAAAATCAAAAAATGAAATATATACAGGTATAATTAATGGTAAGATTCATTTAGATAATATTTACAGTAAATTTAAAAAAGGTTTCCCTGTAGGATTTATGTCCTTTATGCATTCTTCTATCACTGGTATATTGATGAAATATATGTCAAATTATGGCTCAGGACCTATCGCTGCTTATTCAATAGGCTCTATGGTTGAATCTATAACATGGAGGACAGCAGATGGTTTACAAGTAGGAATTACAGCGTTTACAGGTCAAAACTTTGGTGCGAAATTATATGATAGATTAAAAGAAGTAATAAAACAATCCATGGCTGTAATTGTAGCAGTTGGTTTAATAGGAACATTTATTATAGGAGTATTTAGATATCAATTATTCAAAATATTCTTACCAGATGATTTAAGAACAATAGAAATGGGAGCTCAATATCTATTGATATTATCCATGTCACAACTAGGAATGGCTTTTGAAATAGGAGCTTCCGGAGTATTTTATGGTATTGGGAAAACTTATATTCAATCAATTATTTCAACAGTATTTAATATAGCTAGAATACCATTATCACTAATATTAATGCCATATTTTGAATATCAAGGCGTATGGCTTGCAATTACTATCTCTTCAATATTTAAAGGATTATTCGCCTTTATATTCTTGCGAATAGAGTATAGAAAGCTGGATAGGGAAGTTTCGAAATAACATTTTCTTTTCGATATTAAATATAAAATAGTATCATTTTAATTTTAAGATTTAGAGTAAATCAATTAGAACATAATAAAACTACAATTCTATTAGTTATAAGCTAATGAATTGTAGTTATTTTAATGTGGTATTGTAATTATAAATTCAGTTCCTTTCCCTAGGGTAGAATTTACACTGATATTATAACCTAGTAGATCTATATATGTTTTAACTATTGATAGGCCTAGACCATGTCCACTTACTTTTGTATTTCTTACATTGTCAACTCTATAGAATCTTTCAAAAATATGTTCTATATTTTCCTTATCAATGCCTACTCCGTTATCCTCAATACTTATAACTTCTCTATTTTTAAAATGTCTTTGAGTTATGATTATCTTTCCATTAGTTTCAATTGCTTTTATTGCATTAGAAATTATATTTGATAAGACTTGTTTGAATTTATTGATATCAGTATCTATTTCTACATCATCAACAAAATAGGTTTCAAGTTCAATATTATATTCCTGAATTAAAGGAATAAAAGATGATGAAACTATCTTAAGCAATTGTGACAAATCTACTTTTTCAATATCTAATTTTGTCATATTTTCATTTGAACTAAAGCTTGCTTCCAAATTATTTATCATTGAAGATAATCTTTTTGTTTCTGATAATAGTAAGTCTACTGTATCGTCATCAGCTTCAATTACGTCATCCTTGATACCATCTAAATGGAGCATAAGATTAGTTAGAGGAGTTCTAAGTTCATGTGCAATATCTTTGGCATAATCTAGTCTATATTTATCTTGTAAACTTAGTGAAGTAGCAAGATATGAAATATCTGCACTTAATTCATCTAGTTCATATATATCGAAATTTTTCCTT
The DNA here is from genome assembly GCA_023442495.1 of Bacillota bacterium. GTDB lineage: Bacteria > Bacillota > Clostridia > Tissierellales > Peptoniphilaceae > Helcococcus. Next base: position 19,738 of record JAEZZB010000017.1, on the reverse strand, counting down.
TGAATATCATAATTTCTATTTCTAATCTTATTGGATTGATTTTTGATATATGTGATAGGATCTGTAATAGTTTTACTTACAAATAGTATTGATATTGAACCTAATATTGTTAAAAGTATAAATACCAAAGAGAAGTTTCTAACCATTTCCTTTCTAAATTGACGTATTCCTTCATCATATTCAAATATATTATCTGGATATTCAATTTCTAAATAGCCTATAGCCTTGTTATTTTGATTTACTAAATTATATTTAATTTTTAAGAAATTTAATTTTTTATCTCTAGTTTCTCTTTTTATTCCATCATATTCAAATACTAATTTTTTATATTTATCAAATACTTTAATATATATATCTTCACTTTCTGCATATATTTGTAATATTGTAGGATTTAGTCCATCATCAAGTCTAGATATCCTGTTTAAATCTTCAGATATAAGATCAAATTTTTGTTTTCTTTCAATATTAGCAAAACGTTCAAAAGAATTACTGAAAATATATATTGATGTAAAAGCTGAAACTAAAATTGTTATTATAAGTAAAATTATAAAGTATTTATTCAGCTTTGAACTAAGTTTCATCTACATCACCAGCTTTATACCCAAGTCCATAAATAGTGCGTATATAATGTTGATCTTTAGGATTGTCTTCAACTTTTTGTCTGATATTTTTAATATGAGTATCTACAGCTCTATCAAATGCATCATAATCATAACCAAAAGAAATTTCTATAATTTCATTTCTAGTAAAAGTCTTCATTGGATTAGAGTATAGAGTTTGAATGATTAGAAGTTCGTTTTTAGTAAAAGGAATTTCTACACCATCTTTTAATACTCTATTATTTTCAATATCTACTTTAAGTCTTCCATCTTTCGAAACTATAACATTAGAGCTATTAGTTTTAGATCTTCTTAAAACGGCTTTAACTCTTTCCACTAATTCATTACCAGAAAATGGTTTTTTAATATAATCATCAGCACCAGATCTAAAACCTTGTAAAACATCATTTTCATTTACTTTAGCTGTTACGAGAATTATTGGAATATCAGATTCTTCCCTTATTAAGGTTAAAACTTGTTCTCCAGAAAGTTTTGGAATCATTAAATCTAGAAGTATTAGATCAAAATTATGCTTATAAAATAAGTTTACAGCTTCATTTCCATCATGTGCCATTGTAGTTTGAAAACCGGATTTTTCAAGGTAGTTTTTTTCCATTGTTGCTATTCCTAATTCATCTTCAACAATAAGTATATGTTCTTTCATAAATCCTCCTTATAAAAAAAGCCCATAAGGGCTTTTCTTTAACTATAATAAAGCTTAATTAGTTAGAACGATTTCTAGAATTATTATCTGTTCTATTTGGGCTATTTGAGCTATTTGAACTGTTATTATTTTGTTCACGCTCTGTTTCTTTTTCGCTTTCCTTTTTGGTTTCTTTTTCAGTTTCCTTCTTAGTTTCAACCTTTGGTTTTTCAGTTTTTGTAGTTACTTTTCCGTCCGGAGTTGTAGTTTGAGTTATTTTAGTTCCATCAGGTTGAGTTATAACAATAATTATTGTACCATCCACTTTTGTAGTAGTTACAACTACAGTACCATCCTGCCTTGTTTCAGTCTTAGTTTCATCAACAAATGGTAAATCGGAGTACTGAGTTGGAACTTGATATTTCCAGTCCAGTGGTAATATATTATTAAATGCACTAGGATTATATGAGAAAGGTCTTTTCATAAAAACTTTATTTTGAATAACTTTAGCATTTTTTGGTGCATTTGCTGGTGCCAATTTATTATTTCTTGTATCGATTTTTACTTCAACACTGGCTTCAGACATCTTTGTAGGCTCTGTTCCAGATTTGAAGAATTCTGTGTAAGCCATACTACCACGTAAATCTTTATAAGTAAATGGAGAAGGTAGAAGACCATCTAATTTACTTACTTCTTTAGTTATAATTCTTTCAGGTCTTTTAAATGTTGCAGGATCTTTATCTTCTATAAATTTTGACATATATGAATTCCAAATTTTAGATGCATTTGATGAATTTCCTGTCATACTAATAGCATTATTATCAAAGCCTACCCATGTAGCTGCTGTATAGTAGGGATTATAACCAACAAACCAAAAGTCTCTTTGATCATTTTGTGTACCAGTTTTACCAGCAGTAAATATATCACTTCTTGATATTACTCCTAAATAATCTTGAGAAGCTATATTTTGTAATACATTTCCTATCAACCAGTTAGTTTCTTCAGATATTACTTTAATTGGTTTATGTTCATTTTTATATATTTCACCTAGTGAATTAGAACTGATGCTTGTAATTATTGAAGATTCAATTCTTTCACCACCATTGGCGAAAGTTTGATATGCAGAAGCCATATCATAAACAGTCATACCTTCTGACAAACCACCAAGTGCAGTTGAAAGAGTTTCGTCATTATCAGATAAATCTTCTTCTTTTGTAATAAAATTATCTTCTTCAGGATTTTCAGCATTTATAATACCGAATCTTTCAAGATATTTCATTGAAGTTTCAATACCCATTTCATTGAATATCTTAATAGCTGGTGGGTTCAGTGATTTGAATAGAGCTTCTCTTGTAGTAACAACTCCATAATAGTTTCCATCAAAGTTTTTTGGCCATGCACTGTCATCAAGCATCATAAATGGTGTATCATCTATTGGAGTAGCTAATGTTCTCCCTTCTTCTAAAGCAGGAGCATATACTGCAAGTGGCTTAAATGATGATGCTGGTGGTCTAGTGAATTGTGTAGCTCTATCAATAGTATCATCAGAACTTTTACCTCTTTTTGACATTATAGCAACAACTTCAGCTGTTTTGGAATCCAATACAACACTAGCAGACTGAGGCTGTACTGTACCTTGAGTTTCTAAAGTATAGAAAGAATCATTTAATACAAGTCTTCCATCTTCTATTGTATAGAAGTTTTGTACAGTATTAAAGAATTCACCACTTATTGTAAAACTTCCGTCCTCGTTAGATTTTGCATATTTGCTTGGTAATTCAATTGAACCAATTCTATAGGTCACAAGCTCATTATTATCATTAATTGTATAATATGGAACGACATCTATACGATTAGATGCCATAGAGAATCTAGCGGATTTAACAGTTAAGTCTCCATTTTCTGAGATTGTATACCATCCATTTGGCAAGTATAGTTTATTATCATCTGTTAATATATTTGATTTTTTATAATATAACTTGTTTCCATTACTTGTAACAATATCACCAAATTCATCCAATGTTATATCAGCTAGTAATGGCCCACTTGAACTATCAAATAAATTAGCAAAATTATCATAGGCTTCTTCTATTTTTTGTTGTAAATTCCAATCAATAGTTGTATAGATTGAAAGGCCGCCAGTATATAATAAATTTCTAGCTTCTTTTTTATCTAAATTTTGAGATTTCATTATTTCTTCAATAGCTTGTTTCTTAATAAGCCCAGAAATATGTGATGGATAAGTTATGTCAAGTTTATTGGAAGGAACTACACTAGCCATTAAATCAAAGTTTTTAGCTTCTTGATATTCTTCTTCACTAATGTATCCAAGTTCAAACATTTTGTATAGCGTACTATCAACTCTTTTTAATATTGTATCATTTGCTACAGCTACATATTTTTCACCATATAAATTATAATCAGATAAAACTACTGCTCCTTCTGGAACATCAGCTGGTCTATATAATTCAAATAAAGCGTATGAAGTCGGAGCTTGCACAATGGAAGCCAAAGCTGCAGATTGTTTAAGATTTAATTCTGAAACAGGTTTACTAAAATATGTTTCAGAAGCTGCTTGCACACCATATGCATGTTGGCCCATAAATACTCTATTTAGATATCCTTCTAATATGTGATCTTTATCTATCTTTGTTTCAACTTGTAAAGCTAAATACATTTCTACTATTTTTCTTTCCCATGCTACTTCATCAGAAAGATAAACATTCTTAATTAATTGTTGCGTAATTGTTGAACCACCTTGAGAAATTCCACCAGATGATAAATTACTTAAAAAAGCTCTTGCGACACTGATAGGGTCAACACCTTTATGTTTATAAAATCTTTCATCTTCGATACTTATAAATGCTTTTTGCAAATAATTTGGAATATCTTCAATTTTTACTATTTCTCTGTATTCATCATATGCAACAGATTCTATTAATTTTCCATCTTTATCATAAATTTTAGAGTTTTGGTTTAAACTTAATAGAATATTATTTGGATTAACATCTGGTGCTGTCTGTGCAACTTTAATCATTGATATGCCTAGCATAGCTCCAACAATAGTTGCCATTATACCACCGACCAGAATAAATAATAATAATACTTGAAGTATTCTGCCTATTATTTTCAAAATAGGTGTCATTATTTTCTTTGTCATATCTTCTCCTTAACTAATCATTCAAGTTACTATATTATATCATAATTATTTTTCAATTAAAATATACATAAAATTACAGGTTTGATATAATGTAATTTAGGAAAGAGGAATAATGGAAAAAGAAAAAGTTTTAGTAGTATTGTTAAATATTAATGATGAACATTCTGATGATGAATTGAAATATCAAATTTTAGAGATAAACGAATTGGTTCGTGCTTCGGGTGGAGAAGTTGTTTTTGAAGTAGTTCAAAATTCATCAAAAGTTAATCCTAAATATTTTATTGGATCCGGTAAAGCATTGGAAATAAAACAAATAGTTGATAATCATGAAATACAAACAATTGTATTCAATCATGAACTAACAGGATCACAAATGAAAAATCTTGAAGATATAATTGAACGAAAAATTGTAGATAGAACAGGTTTGATATTAGATATATTTGCGACCAGAGCAAAGACTAGAGAATCAAAATTGCAAGTAAAATTAGCACAATTAGAATATAGACTACCAAGACTTGTAGGTTTCAGAAATTATCTATCACGTGAAGGTGCCGGAATAGGTACAAGGGGACCTGGAGAACAAAAATTAGAAATGGATAGACGTTCTATTCAACGTGAAATAAATTCGATAAAACATAAATTAGCAAATGAATTTCAAAGAAGAAGTGTTAAACGAAAGAAAAGAATTAATTCACCTATAAAAGTATGTTCATTAATTGGTTATTCTAATTCAGGGAAATCAACTATTCAAAATCAAATATCAAATTTATATAGTAGCAATTCAAAAAATGTATATGCAGATAATTTATTATTTGCTACGCTTGAAACATCATCTAGAAATATTTTGCTTGAAAATGGCAAAGATGTAATTATTTCTGATACAGTAGGCTTTGTTTCAAATCTCCCTACAAAGCTTATCGAGTCATTTAAATCAACATTAGAAGAGATTAATGATTCAGATTTACTTATTATTGTAATGGATATTTCGAATGATAATTACGAATTGCAGCTTGAAGCTACTAGAGATATTTTAAAAGATATGAATATTGTAGATAAAGAAATCTTATATGTATTTAACAAAATGGACTTGAATCCTGATTTTAGACATTTTGATAATTTTGAAAATGAAATATATATTAGCGCAAAAGATTCAAAAGACATACAAAAATTGGTAAATAAGATACAATCCTTATTATTTAAGAATTATGAATATTACAAAGTCAATATTCCATATAGCGAATATGATAAAGTAAAGGATTTAATTGCTATTGAATTAAAAGATAAACAAGAATTTAATGAAACTGGTGTAATCACATATTTATATATTCCTAAAAATGAAGTTGTAAAATATAGTAAATATTTGATTGAATAATAGAAAGTAAATGGTAGAAATGTCATCAAAAAAAGAATTTAAAACAATATATGGAGAATTTCAAACAGAAATTGAAATTAATAAATCAAGATTTATCACTAGTATTAAAAGAAGTAATTCGGAAGAAGAATCATTAGCATTTATAGAAGAAATAAATAAGAAATATAAAGATGCAACTCATAATTGTACAGCATATATCAATGGACCAACGAAAATGATACAAAGATATAATGATGATGGGGAACCGCAAGGTACAGCAGGAATTCCTATGTTGGAAGTCCTTAAAAAAGAGGATTTAACGAATGTAGTTGTAGTTGTAACTAGATATTTTGGTGGGAAAAAACTTGGAGCATCAGGTTTAATTAGAGCTTATGGTAAAGGGGTTTCTGATGCTATAAGTGTAAGTGATATTGTATGGCTTAGAAATTTTTATGAAGTAAAAGTAGAATTTGATTACACATTTCTTGGTAAAATAGATAATTTTATAAGTAAAGAAATGTATCATTTAAAAGAACGTGAATACCTAGAAAAAATACACAATGTTTTTTATATTAAAATCGATGATTATTCAAAATTTAAGGATGCACTTTTAGAAATTACAAGTGATAATATAGATATTGAAATTATAAGAGAATTACAAATACAAGTAAAAGATAACGAATTAATTTATTGATTGAGGTAGTATGAAAAAGAATACAATAATAAAAAAAATCGTATTTATTTTTATAGCCCTTTCAGCTATATTATTTTCAATTAGTATGTCTATAAATATCATAACAAAAGATAAGAACTATTATTATGAATATTCACAAAAAAATAATATAACAGAATATACAGGGCTTAATGCTGATAAACTTGAAGATATGTATTCCAATCTAATAGATTATATTTATAGTGGAGATGAATCTTTAATTAATAAGGATTTCAACAAAAGAGAAGTTGCTCATATGCTTGATGTTTATAAATTATATAATCTAAATATGATAGTTACATATATTACATCATCTATTTTAATAGCTTGTATAATATATTTAGTGCTTTCATATAAGAAAAAAATAAATTTATATAACGAATTGAGATATGTAAGAAATGCATTTTTGATTATTTTATTAGCTATTATTATTTTAGTGGGTATTATATCAATAGATTTCGATTCAGCTTTTATTAAATTCCATGAATTATTTTTTAATAATGATTTATGGTTATTAAATCCTAGAACGGATATTATGATTAGAATGTTACCACAGGATTTCTTTATGAATATGGCGATTAGAATCGCAAAAAATTTATTTGTTCATTTAGTAGTATTATTTTCAATCTTTTCTATAATTTTAAAGAATAATAAAGATAAATTAAGGAGTTAAAATGTTTGAATATAATGGAAGTAGAATAGCTTTTAGTTTATTTGGTATAGATGTTTATTGGTATGGATTATTAATAGTAATAGGAATGATGCTTGCAGTTATACTATCATCAAATGAATTAAAAAAGAGAGGGGAAAACCCAGATATAGTTTCTGATCTTGCTTTATGGGTATTGCCAGCCGCAATAATTGGTGCAAGACTTTGGTATGTTATTTTTGAATTTGATAGATATGATAATATTCTACAAATGATAAATGTAAGAGATGGTGGTCTTGCAATACATGGGGGCATCATCTTTGGGGTAATAGCAGGTTTAATATTCACTAAAAAAAGAAAAATTAATTTCATGAAACTTGCAGATATAATAATTATATTTTTACCATTAGCTCAGGCAATAGGTAGATGGGGCAATTTCATTAATAACGAAGCACATGGTGGGCCTACAGATTTACCTTGGGCAGTAATTATAGATGGAGTAGCATATCATCCAACATTTTTATATGAATCACTAGGTAATTTTATTTTATCAATGTCACTTTGGTATATTTATAGAAAGAAAAATCCTAAAGCTGGCATAATTACAAGTATATATTTAATTTGCTATGGAATTCTAAGATTTTTTGTTGAAGGATTAAGAACAGACAGCTTATGGTGGGGACCAATTAGAGTTGCACAATTGATATCTATTGGTTTTGTAGTTTTAGGTTTAATATTGATATTCTTTTCTAAAAAAGAAAAGTTTGAAGGACCATTTATAAAAGATGATATTAACAAAATGTAATATTTAGTAATAATAAAAATAATTTATCTATATAATAAATTAATTGTAAAATAAATAATTTAAAATTTAATTTAAGACGATATACAACTACTAGTTGTATATTGTCTTTTTTTTTGTTTTTCATACTAAATAAGATAAAGTATATTTATTTTTTATTAAATTTGATATTTATTTTTCATAAAAAAGTTTTCACATAATAGAAATTAATAATTTTTTAGCTTGTAATCTAGAGAAAATTATACTAAAATAAAAGCAAGTGGATAGTTAGTGGTAAAAAGTGGTAGAAAGTGGTGGATTATGTATATAGGAGAATATACCCATTCAATTGATAACAAAGGAAGAGTAATTATGCCATCTCTATTTAGAGAAGAGCTTGGCTTTAGTTTTTATGTTACCAAAGGAATGGAAGGTTGCATATTTGTATATGACAAGGAATCATGGAAACTGCTTGAAGAAAAAACCAAACAATTAAGACTAACATCCAAAAAAGCAAGACAATTTGAGAGAATTTTTTATGCGCCTGCAAGAGAATTAGAATTTGACAAACAAGGAAGAATAGTAATACCACAGAATTTAAGAGAGTATGCAGGAATAAATAAAGAAGCAACAATTATTGGTGTATCTTCTAGAATTGAAATTTGGGATAAAGAAAGATATGAAGAATATATTAATTCTCAAGATATGGATTATGAGAATATAATCGAAGATTTTGAAGAATTAGATATCTAGTAAATGAGATAAGGATTTGATATGAATTTTAATCATGAGCCAGTGCTATTAAAGGAAACAATAGAAGCACTTAACATAAAAGAAAATGGAATATATGTTGACTGCACGGTTGGTGGAGCAGGCCATTCAATTGAAATTCTTAAAAGAGTTGGACCAAATGGTAAATTAGTTGCAATTGATCAAGATGAAGAGGCTTTAATAACAGCGACTAAAAGACTTAAAGATTACAAAGATCAAGTATATTTTATCAAATGCAATTATGCATATATTGGTCAAATTTTAGATTCATTAGGGATAGATTACGTAGACGGTGTCTTGATGGATATAGGTGTTTCAAGTTATCAACTTGATGAAGGAAAACGTGGATTCTCGTATCATCAAGATGCGCCACTTGATATGAGAATGGATCAAAGTCAAGAATTGACTGCTAAAGATGTAGTAAATAAATATTCTAAAGAAGAATTAGAAACTATTTTTTGGAACTATGGTGAAGAAAAATGGGGAATGAGAATTGCAGAATTTATCGTAAAAGAAAGAGAAAAAAAAGAGATAGAAACTACTTTTGAGTTAGTGGAGATTATTAAAATGGCAATTCCTAAAAAGGTGAGAATGCAAGGCAAGCATCCTGCAAAAAAGATATTTCAAGCTATTAGAATTGAGGTAAATAATGAGCTAGATGTATTGGAGACAGGAATATACTCATCAGTAGAAAGATTAAAACTTGGTGGAAGACTTGCTATTATAACATTCCATTCACTCGAAGATAGAATAGTTAAAACAAATTTTAAGGAATTAGCTCAAGGATGCACATGTCCACCAGATTTTCCTATCTGTGTATGTAACAAAAAAGAAAAAATAAAAGTTATTACAAAGAAACCTGTTGTTGCTAGCGAAGAGGAATTAGATAGAAATAATAGATCAAGATCAGCAAAATTAAGAGTAGCAGAAAAAATATAGAGGCGACCATGGAAGAAATTAGATTAATAGAAATAAAACCGAATACTAGAGAGAATTCTAGAAAAAAAATTAGTAAAAGATCAAAATTTATCTATTATTCTAATATGAAAAAAGTAATTATTTCCATTAATGCTTGCATTACTTTAGCTTTAATTATATTATTGAGTGTAGGATATACAGATATGCTTAGTATAAGTAGCAATAATCTTATATTGAATTCTAGTAATGAAGAATTACAAATTGAATTAAGTTCGATACAAGAGATTCTAGAAAATAGCAATTCTGATAAAAAAATAGAGAAAATTGCTATTTCAAGACTTGGTATGATATATCCAACCGATGAAAATATCGTAAAACTTGATAAAGAAAATAAAGATACACAAGTTGGTTTTAATAGCGAAGACACTGAAGAAAATAAATCCATTATTTCTGAATTAACTGACTTGTTTAGATAGTGGTGAAAAATGAAAAATAACAAAAATAGAAAAATGCTAAAAACAAATGATAAAATCAGATTATTAATATTGTTTCTAGCATTTTTTACTTTCATATTTATATTTAGATTATTTAGACTACAAGTATTAGATGCATATGATTATAAATCAAAGGGTGAAAATGTTTCCATGATTGGAGAAACAATACAGCCAAAAAGAGGAAATATTTTAGATAGAAATAATAACCCTTTAGCAATTACTCAGAATATTGAAAGTCTATATTTATTACCAGTTACTTCAAAGGAAAAAAGTGAAGAAGCAGATAGAATAAGACTTGATTTAGAAAAATTTAATAAATTATCAAAAGAAGATCAGGAATATTATACAAAGTTATCTTCGATACCAATGTATGAAGACGAAGACATAGAGAAAATATGTAAAATATTAAATTTAGATTCAAAAAAAATATTTAATATGGTTGAAAATGGTCGAGAAGGATATATATATAGATCATTAAATAGAGCTCAAAAGGCTCAAATAGAATTATTAAATTTAAACTATTTAGTTTTTGTGTCACAAAATGATAGATATTATCCGAATGGAGAGATATTATCAAGTACACTTGGTTTTCTGGAAGAAGATAAAGTGGCAAATTATGGCCTTGAAAAGCAATATGATGAAGTATTATCAGGAATTGCGGGATACAAAGAATATTTTAAGGCAATACAAGGTACCGAAATCCCATATACCAAAAATCAGTCATATGAGCCTAAAGATGCATATAATCTTGTAACTTCAATTGATATTAATCTTCAAAAAATTTTATATAATAGACTAAAAGAGGCTTTTTTTGACTTAACACCTTATTCACTTACAGCTGTTTTATCAGATCCTAATAATGGTGAAATTTTAGCAATAGAGAATTTGCCAAGCTTTGATGCCAATTCACCTAGAACATTTAATGAAGATATTGATGAATTAATTTTAAAGAGTTTAGATGAAGATAAAAAAGCTGACTATTTAGTTTCAAGATGGAATAATGACGCTGTTTCAATGCAATATGAACCAGGTTCTGTATACAAAATTATAACATCAGCTATAGCTCTTGAGTCAGAAAATTCATTAAAAAATAAGATATATAATGATGACGGTTATTATAAAATTGGTGATGATGCTGTAATTAAATCTTGGAGATATTGGGATCCATTTGGTCCACAAAATCTAAAAGAAGCATTTAAAAATTCATCAAACCCTGTATATGCACAACTTGCAGAAGATATTACAAAATCAAGATATATTAAATATGCTAAACAATTTAGGCTTGGTATATTATCTGGAATTGATTTACCAAATGAAGCTCAAGGTTTTTATCCAAAAGATACTTCTTTAACTGATGTAGACTATGGAACACTAAGTTTTGGTTATTATGCAACTGTAAATCCAGTGCAATTTATAGCAACATTGAATTCAACGGTAAATGGTGGTAGTTATTATAAACCACATATTGGATCTAAAATTACAGATAAAAATGGTAAAGTTCTTTATGAGATTAAAAGTGAATACAAAGGTAAAACTATCTCAGCATCAACAAGTAAAGAAATTAATGGATATATGGAATATACTGCTGATGATTATGGACTGAATACTGAGGACTTAAAATTTGGAGCTAAAACGGGGACAGCATATAAAAATAAATTAGAAAATCCTTTACGTGATGATACTAAGGATAATATAGATGCAAGAACTTCTATATATGTTACTTATCCTGCCTCTAATCCAAAATATTCTTTATTAGTAGTGGTGGATGAACCTTTAAATAAAACAACTTCTTCAACTACAGCACTACCAGTAGCGAAAAAAATTATGTATGATCTTGTAGAATATGATAAAGAAAATGCTATCATTGTGAATAATGATAAAGAATTAGTACAAATACCAGATGTTACAAATAAAACTGTAAAAGAAGCAATCAGAATTTTAGAAGATGCAAATTTAAAAGTTAATATTGAAGGTAACTATGGAGAATATCATATAATTTCTTCTCAATATCCTACTACAAATAATTCAATTGAAATAAATTCAGTTATAAAACTTGAAACTAATAATTCTATTTCTATGCCAAATCTAGTAGGAATGGATTTAGATGAAGCTAGAAATATTTTAGAAGATAATTATATAAAATATAGTATAAATGGCGAAGGTAAAAAAATTATAAAACAAAGTGCAAATCCAAATGATATTATCAATATTGAAGAAGAAATAACAATTAATTTAGGAGAATAGAATGAATATAATATTATCGACTATTGTATCTATATTATTATCAATAGCGTCAATATACTTTTTAATACCCTTTCTTAAAGGAAGAAATTTTGGTCAACCGATTAGAGAAGAAGGAAATATAGAACATTATAAAAAAGCTGGAACACCTACTATGGGTGGATTCGCTTTTACTCTAGTTTTTATATTAGTAAATTTGATTTCTGTGAAATTTAATAAAAATATATTATTTGTTTTATTAACAACTTTCTTATATGGATTTATAGGTTTTATCGATGATTACGAAAAAATATCAAATGGAAGAAATCTTGGATTAAATGCAAGACAAAAGTTAATTTTACAATTTTTAATAGCTTTTATATTGACTACAATACAATATTTTGTATTAGATATAAATATAGGAGAACTTGATATACCATTTTTCAAAAATACTTTAAATATTGGAATATTTGCTATACCATTAATTATGTTTATTATGGTAGGTACTGTAAATGCAGCAAATCTTTCTGATGGACTTGATGGATTGTTATCATCAGTTTCTATTCCTATATTTATAGCGATTGCTGTAATGTCAATAGGATTTAATCCTGAAATTACTCAATCAGCATTAATATTTGTTGGAGTATTGATAGGATTTTTAGTATTTAATTCAAATCCAGCATCTATATTTATGGGAGATACTGGTTCTATGGCAATAGGTGGAGCAGTTGTTTCTATGGTTATAATATTAAATAAACCAATTTATTTAATTTTTCTAGCAGGTGTTTATTTAGTAGAAGCTTTATCTGTTATAATTCAAGTAATTTCATATAAAAAAACAGGAAAAAGAGTGTTTTTGATGAGTCCTATTCATCATCACTTTGAACTAAAAGGACATAAGGAAACTAAGATAGTTGCAGCTTTCCAAGTGATTAGCGTTATGCTTGCACTATTAACTATATATTTAGCATAGGAAAATAAATGGAAATAAAAAATAAAAAAATATTAGTATTCGGCTTAGGTATTTCAGGAAAATCTAGTGTAAAAGCTTTATCAAATATGGGAGCTGAAGTATTAATATTTGATGATAGAGAATATGAAGAACTTAGACAAGATGTATATTCAATAGATGAATATAATTTTGAAATAATTCAAGAAGATGTAGATATTCCATGGAATGAATTGTATTGCTTGTTAAAGAGTCCAGGAATAAAAATGGAAAATCATCTTATACAACAAGCCATTTCTAAAGGCATAGAAGTTATAACTGATATTGAACTTGCTTATAGATTATATGGTGGTGATAATTTTATTGCGATTACTGGAACAAATGGGAAAACTACAGTTACTTCTGCTATTGCACATATATTGGAAGAATCAGGAAGAAAAGTGCGTGCGGTTGGTAATATAGGAGTTGGGCTATTATATGAAATGTACAATTATGGACTTGATTATACATATGTAATTGAAGTATCAAGTTTTCAATTAGAAAGTATTGTTGATTTTAGAGCTAAAATTTCTATAATCACTAATATAAGTCCAGATCATATAGATTGGCACGGAAACTTTAAAAATTATGTAAATGCAAAGAAAAATATTTATAAAAATATTGAACCAACTGATTATTTAATTTTAAATAAAGATGATGAAATCTTAAAAAAAATCAATGTTATTTCTAATATTAAATATTTTTCATTAAAAGAAGAAGCAGATTGCTATTTTAATGGAAAATATATCATAAATGGTGAAGCTAAATTTAATAGGAATATTATTAATTTAGTAGGTGACCACAATGTATCAAATATATTAAGTGCAGTACTTGCATGTAGAGCTTATGGATTAACATTTGATGAAATTGTAAAAGGAATTAAAACTTTTAAATCAATAGAACATAGAATTGAATTCGTATTAGAAATAGATGGTGTAAAATATTATAATGACTCTAAAGGAACAAATATTGACTCTACCAGAAAAGCTCTTACAGGATTTAAAAATAATATTATTTTACTTGCTGGTGGATATGATAAAAAAATAGAGTTTGATGATTTATTTGAGAATGTTTCAAATATAAAATATTTGATAGCATTTGGAGAAACGGCTCAAAAAATAAATGAAGCTGCAAAAAGAAAAAAAATAGAAAATACAATTGTAGTAAATAATTTAGATGTAGCAATGCAAAATGTATTTAAATTGGCTAAAGAAGGGGATATAGTCTTGTTATCACCAGCTTGTGCATCATGGGATATGTATAAAAATTATATTGATAGAGGAAAACATTTCAAAAATATAGTACAAGAATATGAGAAGAAAAAAGAAAATAAATAATTTAAATATCATTATCAATAGATATTGGAATTATGAACAAAAATCATCAAAATTAAATATTTATCTTTTTATTTTTATAGTATTTATTGGGATCTTGGGATTAGCATTTTTACTTTCAGCTTCTTCCTATTTGACCATTAAATATAATTTAAATAGATATTATTATGTAGTAAGACAAAGTTTATTTTTTATAATTGGTATAGTTATGATGTTTATAGTATCTAAAATCAATTATAAATTTTATAAAAAATATGCATTTTTATTTTATGTGATTTCTATACTCTTATTAATATTAGTATATATACCGCCTTTTTCTGTTTCAGTAAATGGAGCAAGAAGAGCTATAAATCTTGGAATACGTTTTATGCCTTCTGATATTGCTAAATTGACAACGATTATAATGCTTGCTACTTTTCTTGCAAATAATCAAAAAAATATGGAATATTTTAGTAGGTCAGTTATACCAGCTGGTTTAATAATCGGGATACCTTTTATACTTATTCTATTCCAAACAGATTTATCAACATCATTAGTTTTAATTTTATCGCTTTCGATTATGTATTTAGTAGGTGGACTAAAGTCTAAGCATTTAATTCCAATTGTTTTAATTGGAATAGTGGCAGTTTTTGTATTATATAAAAATTTAGAACAATATCAAATTAATAGATTTACTGCATTTTTAAATCCTGAATTACATTATAGCGATTTATCATGGCAAGTATTAAATGGATTATTTGCTGTATCTCGAGGTGGAGTACTTGGTCAAGGCTATGGTAGATCTATTTATAAAAACGGATATCTTGCAACAGAAGTACATAACGATATGATATTTTCAGTTATAAGTGAAGAATTTGGGTTTATTGGTTCTGTAATAGTTATATTATTAATAATGACAATTGCATATATTACAATAAGAGAAGCTCTAAAATCAAAAGATATTTTCGCTAAATTTTTATGTTTAGGTATTGGAATGATTTATGTGATACAATCACTAGTAAATATTGGAGTTTCATTGAGTTTAATACCGAATACGGGTATAACACTCCCATTTATATCAAATGGAGGTACTTCAATACTTGCTTTTTGTGTGATGTTTGGGGTAGTATTGAACATTTCTAGATTCAATAATTATGAATTAACAAAAGAAAAGAAAAATAAAAATTTGAAATAGTATAAAAATGTTTACAAATATGTTAAAGTATTGATATAATGTAACATAGATATTAATGTAGATTTAAAATGTGTACTAAAATTTGGAGGAAAAAAAATGAGTAATTTCGATATGGAAGTTAATAATGGTTTAGCTAAGATTAAAGTTATTGGTGTAGGTGGCGGTGGAAACAATGCTATCAGAAGAATGAAAGATAGTGGATTAACTGGTGTAGAATTTATCGCTATTAATACAGATAAACAAATACTTGATTCTATGAATTCAGACAAGACTTTACAAATTGGTCAAAAACTTACTAAAGGATTAGGTTCTGGTGGACATCCAGAAACTGGTGAAAAAGCTGCTGATGAAAGTAAACAAGAAATCGAATCTGTTCTTGAAGGTGCAGATATGGTATTTGTAACTGCTGGTATGGGTGGTGGTACAGGTACAGGAGCTGCTCCAGTAGTTGCACAATTAGCTAAAGATATGGGTATTTTAACTGTTGCAGTTGTAACAAGACCATTTACATTTGAAGGTCGTACAAGACAAAATCAAGCAGAACAAGGTATCGAAAGATTAAAGAAAAATGTTGATACATTAATTGTTGTGCCAAATGATAGATTACTACAAATTTCTGAAAAGAGAACATCAATGGTTGATGCATTTAAGATGGCAGATAAAGTTATTTTAGATGGTGTTAAAGGTATTTCAGACCTAATTGCTGTTCCAGCTTTAATCAATTTAGACTTCGCTGACGTTGAATCAGTAATGAAAGACCAAGGAGTTGCTCACATGGGCATTGGTTATGCAACAGGTGAAAATAGAGCAACCGAAGCTGCAAAACAAGCAATCAAATCACCTTTACTTGAAACATCAATTGATGGAGCTAAAGCTGTATTAATTAATATTTCAGGAGCTGATTTAGGAATCTTTGAAATCAACGAAGCTTCAGAATTAATTAGAGAACAAATCGATTCAGATGCAAACATCATATTTGGTGCTGGTTTAGATGAATCATTAAAAGACGAAATCAAGATAACTGTTATTGGTACAGGATTTGATAATAGAAAAATTGTATCTTCAACTGAAAGTACTAGAAAAACTAACACAGACAAGAATGATGGAGGATTTGTGATTCCTGATTTTTTAAAATAATTAATATAGATAGGATATAAATATGAAATGTCCATTTTGTGGTTTCCATGATTCAAAAGTAATTGACACAAGACCTACAGATAGCAACGAATCAATTAGACGTAGACGTGAATGTTTAAAATGTAAAAAAAGATTTACAACCTATGAAAGGGTTGAAGATCAAACTGTAGTTGTAATTAAAAAAGATGAAACAAGAGAGCCTTTCCAAAGTTCTAAAATACTCAATAGTTTGATAAAATCTTGTGAAAAAAGACCTATTGAACTTGAAACACTTGAGAAGGCAGTCGAAGAAATTGAAACTGAAATCAATCATTTGAATCAAAAAGAAGTTACATCAGCATATATTGGTGAATTAGTAATGGATAAACTTAAAAATATCGATAAGATTGCTTATGTAAGATTTGCATCTGTATATCGTGAGTTTGACGATGTACAATCATTTGCAGATGAAATTGAAAACTTAAAAGATTAATTGAAAATGCCTTGTTTTTTAATAAGGCATTTCTTTTTAATATGAATTGAAGGGTATTAATGGATAATTTAGACTTTTTTGAAATTAATAAGGAAGAACAATTAAATATTAATAAACCTCTTGCGTCAAGATTAAGACCAAAAACACTTAATGAATTTGTCGGTCAAAAGCATTTGGTGGGTAAGGATAAACCATTAAACAGAATGATAAAAGCCGATAGACTTTCATCCATGATATTTTATGGACCGCCAGGAACTGGCAAAACTTCTCTAGCATATATTATTGCAAAGACGACTAAAATGGATTATCAAGAATTATCAGCTACATCATCAGGAGTAAAAGATATAAAAGCTGTTGTTCAAAGAGCTGAAGAAAATCTATCCATTTATTCAATTAGAACTTTGCTATTTATTGATGAGATTCATAGATTTAACAAATCTCAACAAGATACTCTTTTACCCCATATAGAGTCGGGTCTTATTGTTTTAATAGGGGCAACTACAGAAAATCCATATTTTGAAGTAAATAAAGCGCTTATATCTAGATCACAAGTATTAACATTAAATAGACTTGAAGATGATGATTTAAGATTACTTATTGCCAATGCACTATCGGATAAAGAAAATGGATATGGATATAAAGATATAGAAATAGATGAAAGAGCTATAGATTATTTAATTCAAACTAGTAATGGTGATGCAAGAAGTTTACTTAATAGTTTAGAGATTGCAGTCTTATCAACTGATGAAAAAAATGGTAAAATAATACTTGATTTAGAGACTATGCAAAATTCTATTATTAGCAAAGCTGCAGTATATGATAAGAGTGCAGATGAGCATTACAATACAATTTCTGCATTTATAAAATCAATGAGAGGTTCAGATCCCAATGCAGCTATTTATTATCTTGCAAAGATGCTTCATGCGGGAGAAGATATTAAATTTATTGCAAGACGTATAATCATATTGGCATCGGAAGACATTGGGCTTGCAGATCCTAATGCTATAAATATTGCAAATTCTGCATTTCAATCAATTGATGTGGTTGGACTTCCAGAAGCGAGAATTATTCTTGCAAATGCTGTAATATATATGGCTCTAGCGCCGAAATCAAATTCAGCATATCTTGCCATAAATGATGCGCTTAATTTTGTTGAAAATAATAAAGATTATGAAATTCCAATACATTTAAGAGATAGTCATAGCGTAGGATATACTGAAATACCAAATCATGAAAGATACAAATATCCACATGACTATAATTATGGATATACAAATCAAATCTATTTACCAAAAGAAATCACTGATATAAATTTTTATAATAAGAAAAATATTGGATATGAAAAAAATATTAATGAAAGATTAGAAAGAATTAAGGAGAATGAGAAAAATGGAAATTAAAGAGTTATTCACAAGTTATAAAGATTATGTAGGAAAAGAAATTGAAATACATGGATGGATTAAAAAATCTAGAGAATCAAAAAATATAGGATTTTTAGAAATTAATGACGGAACATTTTTTAATAATGTGCAAGTTGTTGTAGAATCTAATGTGAATAATTTCAAAGAAGTTTTTTCATTGGGGATTTATTCAGCAGTTAAAGTTAAAGGCCTATTAGTTGAACCAGAAGGCGCAAAGCAAGATTTTGAAATTCAAGCAAGAGAAATCGAAATTTTGAGTGAATCTGATAAAGATTATCCACTTCAAAATAAAAGACATACATTTGAATTTTTAAGAACTATGCCATCACTTCGTATGAGAACAAATGCATTTAATGCAGTTTTCAGAGTTAGAAGCGAACTTGCTTTTGCAATTCATAAATTCTTTAATGAAAGAGGATTTGTATATATTCATACTCCAATTATAACTGCATCGGATGCAGAAGGTGCAGGAGAAATGTTTAGGGTAACTACATTTAATCCAGATAAAGAAACCCCTAGAAATGAAGATGGTCAAATAGATTATACAAAAGATTTCTTTGGAGCTATGTCAAATCTAACCGTTAGTGGACAACTAGAAGTTGAAGGATTTGCTATGGCTTATTCAAAGGTTTATACATTTGGTCCAACTTTTAGAGCTGAACATTCAAATACACCAAGACATGCTGCAGAATTCTGGATGATTGAACCAGAAGTAGCATTTGCAACACTGTCAGAAGTTATGGATTTAGCTGAAGAAATGGTTAAATATATTATTCGTCATGTTTTAGATAAATTACCAGAAGAGATGAAACTTTTCGATTCATTTGTTGAAAAGGGAATTATTGAAAAACTTAATAAATTAGTTGAATCAGATTTCAAGAGACTAACTTACACAGAAGCAATAGAAATACTTG
>JAEZZB010000138.1 GCA_023442495.1 Bacillota bacterium | reverse complement strand
AAAGAAAATGTGTGAAAAATGTAAAATTATCAGAAGAAAAGGCAAAGTAATGGTAATTTGCAGTAATCCAAAACACAAACAAAGACAAGGTTAGGAGGCACGACTTGGCAAGAATTTCTGGAGTTGATCTACCTAGAGAAAAGAGAGTTGAAATTGGTTTAACCTATATTTTCGGAATCGGTAGAGCAAGATCAAATAAAATTTTACAAGATGCTGGAGTAAATCCTGATACAAGAGTCAAGGACCTTACAGAAAGCGAATTACAAGCTATAAGAGATCAAATCGATAATTACACATTAGAGGGTGATTTGAGAAGAGATGTTAGTTTAAATATAAAAAGACTACGTGAAATTAACTCATATAGGGGTCGTAGACATAAAATGAATCTACCTGTAAGAGGACAAAATACAAAGAATAATTCAAGAACTCGTAAAGGTAAGAAAAAATAGGGGGTAGAATTTGGCAAAAGCAACTAAAAATGCACGTGGCAAACAAGTTACTCGTGTAAGAAGAAGAGATAGAAAACAAATCGAAAGAGGCCAAGCTCATATTAATTCAACATTCAACAATACAATGGTTATGTTGACAGATATGAATGGTAATGCTATTTCTTGGTCATCAGCTGGTCAATTAGGTTTCAAAGGCTCTAGAAAATCTACTCCATTTGCAGCTCAACAAGCGGCAGAAGAAGCAGCTAAAAAAGCTATGGAACATGGACTTAAAACGGTTGAAGTATACGTTAAAGGACCAGGATCTGGTAGAGAATCTGCAATAAGAGCATTACAAACTGCAGGTTTATCAATCAACAAAATTAAAGATGTTACCCCAATACCTCACAATGGTACAAGACCACCAAAGAAGAGAAGAGTATAGGGAGGATAGACTAATGGCAAAATATAATGGACCAATACTTAAAAGAGCAAGAACACTTGGTTTAGCTCCACAAGTACTTGGAATAGATAAAAAATCAAATAGAAATCCTAAACAAAGATCAGGTAAATTAAGTGAATACGGTCTTCAATTACAAGAAAAACAAAAAGCTAAATTTGTTTATGGTATTTTAGAAAAACAATTCAGAAAAGTATACAAAGACGCTGAAAAATTAAACGGTATTACAGGTGAAAATCTATTACAATTATTAGAATTAAGATTGGATAATGTTGTATATAGAATGGGCTTTGCTAAAACGAGAAATGAAGCAAAACAGTTAATTTCTCATGGACATTTCTTAGTTAACGGTAAGAAAGTAGATATTCCTTCATATAGAGTTTCTCAAGGTGATGTAATCGCAGTTAAAGAAAAATCTAGAAATAACGGAGTTTTCAAATACGCTGAAGATAAAATTTGGAATCAAGCTAAATGGGTAAGTGTAGATATTGAAAAACTTGAAGGTAAAGTAGAATCATTACCACAAAGAGAAGATATAGATTTTGAAATAAATGAACAATTAATAGTTGAGTTGTATTCAAAATAATAGTTTAAAGCACAGGAGGTAATCCGTGATAGAAAAGCTAAATACTAAAATTGAAATATTAGAAATTGATGAAAAAAATAATAGAGGTCGTTTCGTAATTTCACCACTTGAAAGAGGTTACGGAACAACCCTCGGTAACAGTATGAGAAGAGTACTTCTATCATCTCTACCAGGTAGTGCAATATCAAGTATTAAATTTGATGAAGGGGTCCTACATGAATTCTCAACTGTTAAAGGTGTGATTGAAGATGTACCTGAAATTATATTAAATATTAAAGGCATAGCGATAAAAAAATTATCGGATAATGAAGGTCCTATTAAACTAAGACTAGATGTAGAAGGGCCAAAAATTGTTACTGCTGGGGATATCGCAGGTGATGTTGAACTAGAAATTGTCAATAAAGATCACTATATTGCTACTGTAAATGATGAGGGATCTATTCACATGGATCTTCAAGTTTTAGATGGTACGGGATATTCTACAGCAGATCAACATAAGCCTGAAGAATTGCAAATTGGTGAAATATCCATAGATTCATCTTTTACTCCAGTTGGTAAAGTTAATTTTATTGTTGAAAAAACGAGAGTCGGTCAAACAATAGACTATGATAAATTAACACTTGAAGTAGAAACGAATGGAACAATAACTCCACAAGAAGCGGTATCAGATGGAGCAAAAATTTTAATTAATTATCTAAATTTCTTTACCGAATTACCGAATATCGAGGAAGAAGAGGTAATAGAAATTGAAGATGAAGAAGAAATAGATGATAATGAACAAGTATTATCATTAACACTTGAAGAATTAGATTTAAGCCTTAGAGCATTTAATTGCTTGAAAAGAGCCGGAATCAATACTGTAGGTGAAATTATAGAAGTTCCAGAAGATGAATTATCTAAAATCAAGAATTTTGGTAAAAAATCATTTCTTGAAGTTAAAGAAAAAATTGAAGGCTTAGGTTTAGAATTAAAATAAAGTATTAACGAGGAGGCATTATGTCAAGTTTAAGAAAATTGGGAAGAAGAACTGACCACCGTAATGCAATGTTAAGAAATCTTGTTCAATCAGTATTAGAAAATGGAAGAATTCAAACATCAGTAACAAGAGCCAAGGAAGCTCAAAGATTAACTGATAAAATGATTACACTGGCTAAAAAAGGTGACTTACATTCAAGACGTCAGGCTCTAGCTTTCATCTATGACCCAGAAGTTGTAGAAAAATTATTTGACGAATACGGTCCACAATATAAAGATAGAAATGGTGGATACACAAGAGTATTAAGAGTAGGACCTAGAAGAGGCGATGCCACAGAAATGGCAATCCTAGAATTAGTTTAGTATTCAATTAGGACAGCAATATGTCTGTCCTTTTAGTATTTTAAATGTTTTACCATATTTGGTATAATAATTATAAAATTCTAATAAGGGAGATGTGATGAGTAAAACTTCGAAAAAAATTATAATTGGTGTAGTGGCTGTATTGGCTATTTTATATCTAATTGGAGTATTTTATTTTTCCAATATTACATATCCAAATACTACTGTAAATGGTAATAATAGAGGAATGAAATCATTTAGTGAAGTATTTTTACCTGAAGATGAGGGATTTATTTTAAAAATTAAAGGTAGGGAGAATAAGAAACTCGAAATTGATTCTAAGGATATTGATTACAAATTAACTGTTAGTGGTAAACCGCAGTTAATACAAAATAATTGGCTATGGCCAGTGGAAATATTTAAAAAACATGATTATAATGTAGAATACAATAGTAATATGAACGAAATTAAATTATCTAATTTGATTGATAATTCTGAACTATTAAAAGACCAAGTAGAACCAAAAAATGCTCAAATACAAACTAAAGATGGTAAAGTAACTTTAGTTGATGAAGTTTTAGGATCTAAAATAGATAAAACAAAATTAAAACAAACAATTGATGATGCTATTAAAAATAGAGTAAAAGAAGTTGAGCTTGATGAAGAATATGTTAAACCTGCTATTCTAAAAGATAATCCAGAACTTGTTGCTGAATATGAAGCATTGAAAAAATTTGAAGAACAAAAAATTATATTTGATTTTGTTGATAGACAATATGAATTAACAGGTCAAGAATTAATGGACTTATACGATCAAACTGACAAAGGCTTAGTATTAAATGAAGATAGAGCATATGATTATGTATATAATATCGCTAGTGAAACTAACACATATAATAAGCCACATCAATTTAATGCAACAGGTATAGGTGAAGTTACGGTACCCGGTGGAATTTATGGTTGGCAAATGGATATAGACAGTACTTATGAAAATCTAAAAAAAATGCTAACTGAAGGCAATGGTGGTGATATTGAAATTGAATATTTAAGAGAAGCAAATCACCGTGAAACCAATGATATAGGTGGAACATATATTGAAATAGATTTATCAAGACAAACAATGTGGCTTTATATAGACTATGATCTTGTTATTTCCACACCTATTGTATCAGGAGATGCTCGCCAAAGATCATCAGCAACACCGACAGGTGTAAATATGGTCTGGGCAAAAGACACTGATAGAGATCTTAAAGGAACATACGAAATATCTGGTGGTAGTTATTCTTATCCTGTTAAATATTGGATGCCAGTAGGTTGGACAAATTCAGGAATTCATGATAACTGGAATAGGAAAGAATTTGGCGGAGAAATTTACAAATCATGGGGTTCAAACACTTGTATCAACACGCCTCCAGAAGCTATGAAAGTGATTTTTGAAAACACGCCAATAGGAACTCCCGTAGTAATTTATGAATCCAGTACTAAT
>JAEZZB010000128.1 GCA_023442495.1 Bacillota bacterium | reverse complement strand
CTTCTAGATTTATCCTTATGAACATGGAAGACGGGAAAGAATACGAATTAAATAAAGAAAAATTAACCATTGAAGATAAATGGGTGATTTCACGTATAAATACACTTTCTAAAGATATCGAAAGACTTTTTAAAACTTATGAAATAGGAATAATTGCAGTAAATCTATATGAATTTATTTGGTTTGAATTCTGTGATTGGTATATTGAATTCGTTAAAAATAGATTACACAATGATGGTGAAGAAAAGGACAATGCAATTGCAGTTTTACTTTATTCATTGGATAGAATATTAAAACTTCTGCATCCATACATGCCGTTTATAACTGAGGAAATATATTCATATTTACCAAATTCAGATGAAAAAATTATGGTTCAAAAATACCCAATATATGAAAAGCAATATGATTATTCATATGAAGAAAAAGCAATCAATAAATTGATAGATGCAATTACATCTATTAGATCTCAAAAAACAGAATTAAGAGTACCTGCAAAGAAAAAATCTAAACTATATATTTACATATTTAATGATGAAACAAAACAAATATTTAGAAATTTAACATCAAGTTTAAAATCACTTGCAAATTTAAGTGAAGTTGAGATATTAGATGAAGAATTGGATTTGGAAGATGTGGTAACTATTATAAAAGAAGATTATAAACTATATCTATCTCTTGAAGGTTTAATTGATTATCAAGCTGAACTTAAGAGATTAGAAGATGAAAGAAAACATGTAATATCAGAACTAAAAAGAGCTGAAGGCAAGTTACAAAATGAGAAATTTACTTCAAAAGCTCCAAAGCATTTAGTAAATCAAGAAATTGAAAAGAAAGATAAATATACTCAAATGTTAGAAGAAGTTGAAAGAAGTATTGTAGAGATAAAAGAAAAATTATAATTTTATTATTTAATCACTTTTATGGAGGGAAAATGGATAGAAAAAAAGTAGTTCTTTTTGAGGCTGATAGAATTAAGGAAACAGTTAAAAGGATGGGACAAGAAATAACAGAAGCTTACAAGGGAGAATCGGTTGTTGCTATTTCTCTTTTAAGAGGGAGCTTTGTATTTGCAGCAGATTTAGTTAGAGAAATTAAAGTGCCGACAGTAATTGACTTTATGACCACTTCTAGTTATGGTGACAAATTAGAAACTTCAGGAAGAGTAGACATTATTCACGATTTACGTACAGATTTGAAAGATCAAAATGTACTAATCATTGATGATATTTGTGACTCGGGTTATACACTTAAGGCAATTATCAATTTTGTTAAAGAAAAAAATCCAAAATCAGTTAAAACAGCTGTTTTCTTGGACAAACCATCTAGAAGGATTGTAGATGTGTATCCTGAATTTATAGGTGAAGAAATAGAAGACTTGTACGTAGTTGGTTATGGTCTAAATTATGGTAATTTTTATAGAAATTGCCCATATATATTTGCATTTATGGATAATGAAGAGAAAGAATAATGTATAAAAAATTTTCAGACTTTTATGATCAATTGGTATTTGATATTGATTATGAAAAATATTCAAATAATATTAAAAGAATATTATCTTCAAATAATATCCATTCAGGAAAAATACTAGAAATAGGAGCAGGCACGGGTAACTTAACTCGAAAACTTGCAAAGCTTGGTGATTTTAATATACTTGCCTTTGATAATTCATTAGAAATGATGAGTCATGCAACTGAAAAATTAAAAAACTTTGGAAATGTCGATTATATTTATCAAGATATGTTTGACTTTAATTTCAATCTTTATGAATTTGACGCAGTAGTAAGTTTACTTGATGTAATAAACTACATTACCGAGATTGAAGATTTAGAATATATATTTAATTGCGTTTATAAATCGCTAAATAATGGTGGTGTTTTTATCTTCGATTTAAATTCAAAATACAAACTTTTAGAAGTTTTAGGCAATAACACATATGTATACGAAAAAGATGATATTTTCTACACTTGGGAAAATACAATAGACGAAGAGTTTGATGATCTGGTCTATTTCGATTTAAATTTCTTTTATAGAGAAGAAGATGGAAAATATTCAAGAGTTTATGAAGAACAAGTTGAAAGATATCACTCAATAGAAACAATAACAAATATATTGATAAATACAGGTTTTACAAATATAAAATATTTTGATGAAGATGGAGGAGAATATAAAGAAAATAAAACTCAAAGAATTCTATTTTGTGCAAAAAAATAAATTTTCATAATATATTGGTGATGATTTTGTAAATGAAACTGCTTATAAATGGAGGATAAATGGTTAAAGGAACGGTTAAATGGTTCAACGCAATTAGAGGTTTTGGTTTCCTTACTACCGAAGATGGACAAGATGTATTCGTACATTTTTCTGCTTTAGAAGATAATGGGGAATATAGAACTTTAGACGATGGGCAATTGGTCGAGTTTGAAATTGTGGAAGGTGAAAAAGGAACACAAGCGACTAATGTAGTAAAATTATAATATTTGATTAGAAAAACCCCTTAATTTCTAAGGGGTTTTAAAATTTATAGAATATAGCAAAATTGTAATATTAACACTATTTTTATTATTAAGATTAAGTTATATAATAAAAGGTATAACCGGTTTATGTTTTTATGAAATTATATATTATTTAAGTTATAATCTATTTATTGATTATAGTTTTAATAAGGAGATTTATGAAAAATTATATTATAAGGGCGATTGATAAGAGTAAATCGGCGAGAATTTTTATATCTACCAATACCCAGATGGTTCAAAAAATAAGGGATATACATGATTCACAGGCTACTGCATCTGCAGCAATGGGAAGGCTTGCAATTATTGCATCTATTATGTCTTATTCTAGCTTAGAGGATAATCAAAGTTTGACAATAGTATTTGATGGGAATGGGCCAGCTGGAAAACTTAGAGCAGTAGCAGATGATAATGGAGATGTTAAGGTTACTGTCACAAATCCTAAGGTTGATGTACCATCAAGATATCCAGGGAAATTAGATGTTGGTGCGTATGTGGGTAAAAATGGAACATTAGCCGTTATAAAAGATTTAGGATTAAAAGAACCATATACAGGTATTTCAAATATTATTACTGGAGAAATAGCTGAAGACTTAGCAAATTACTATTTCTATTCTGAACAGACACCAAGTATTATTTCACTAGGAGTATTGGTGGATATCGATTTATCTATAAAATCGGCAGGAGGAATATTTGTCCAAGTACTACCTGGAATTACAGAAGAAGAATTGGACCAATTGCAAAATATTGCAAATAATTTAAGGCCGGTATCGGAACTAATTAATGAGGGAAAGAGTCCCGAGGAAATACTTGAAGAATATTTTTCAGAACTTGAACCAGAAATACTTGAGAAACATGAAATTAATTATAAATGTGATTG
>JAEZZB010000025.1 GCA_023442495.1 Bacillota bacterium | reverse complement strand
CTGCAGAAGGCGAATCTTATACAAATATCAGAGAAGCTTTAGAAAAACTTAAAGTAAATGATGCGGCACTAGATTTTGAAGCTGAAACATCAGCAGCTTTAGGTTACGGATTTAGAACTGGATTTTTGGGACTTCTTCATATGGAAATTATAGAAGAAAGACTTGATAGAGAATTTAATTTAGATATTATAGCTACAGCTCCTTCTGTTATATACAAAGTTCATTTGAATAGCGGGGAAGTGTTAGATATTCAAAATCCAACAGACTTCCCAGATCAAACTGCTATTGACCATGTTGAAGAACCGCTTGTAATGGCATCAATAATGACACCAGAAGAATATATAGGTACAGTCATGGAGCTGTGTCAAGATAGAAGAGGGATATTTACTGATATGAGCTATCTTGATAAAAAATAGAGTAACGATAAAATACATTCTACCTCTTAATGAAGTTATCTATGATTTCTTCGATGCATTAAAATCAAGAACTAGGGGATATGCTTCATTTGACTATGATTTTTACGAATATGCTCGTTCAGAATTAGTAAAACTAGATATCCTTTTAAATGGAGAAACTGTAGATGCTTTATCGATTATCGTTCATAAAGATAAAGCCTACGATAGGGGAAGAAAAATAGCGTCCAAATTAAAGGGAGAAATACCGAAACATCAATTTACCATTCCGATACAAGCAGCAATTGGAGCTAAGATTATAGCTCGTGAGACTGTAAGTGCGTATAGAAAAGATGTTATTGCTAAATGTTATGGTGGAGATATTTCTCGTAAGAGAAAATTATTAGAAAAACAAAAAGAAGGTAAAAAACGTATGCGTTCTGTTGGTAGAGTTCAAGTTCCTCAAGAAGCATTTCTATCTGTCTTAAAATATGATGAAAGTGAGACAAAATAGTTATATGATAGATAGCATTGGACTATATATTCATGTTCCATTTAGAATATACAAACACAATCATAGAGGAACATTATCTCATTTCAATATGGATTTCAAAATAAGACCATATTTTAGGGCGTTAATAAATGAATTAAAATTATATAAAGATAGAAATTATATCATAGATTCCATTTATATTGGAGGAGGAGATCCTTCATATGTAGATGAAACTTACATTGTAGATGTGTTGAATTATATTTATGATAATTTCAATGTACTTGATAATTGTGAAAAGACTATTGAAATAAGTCCAACCACTCCAGAATATATGATAAAAGCATATATTAAGGCAGGTATTAATAGATTTTCAGTAAAAGCGATTACTTTTGATAAAGTTGGGCTTGAAAATCTGGATATAGAGCATGATAAATTTGATATAGTACAAATTGTTAAGACTCTTAGACAAAATAATATTTGTAATATTAATTTTGATATGTATTTTCCATACGCAGGGCAAACTGCGAAATTAGTTGAAAAAGATTTACAATATATTGTAAATCTTAATATACCTCATGTTTCATATTATACATTAAGAACAGAGGAAGATTTAATTCCTATAGTAGAAGAAATAGAAGATAGATATAAATTAGAATCGGATATTTTGGAAACAATATCTAATAATTTAACTGATAAAGGATATATTCACTACGAGATAAATCATTTTGCAAAACTTGGATATAGATCATATCATAATATGAAATATTGGAATTTAGATAATTTTTTAGGTATAGGTCTTGGGTCTGGTAGCTTTATAAATGGTGTATTTTACAAGAATACTACGGAATTTGATGAATACTTCGCATCTATAAAAGATGGAGAAGTTCCTTATCAAACCATTGAAGAATGGACAAAAGATGACTATGAGAAAAACTACATTATCTCTAGAATGGGAATGATGGAAGGTATAAACATTCAAGAAATAAATAAAAAGTTTGGAATAGATTTTTTACAAAAATACAAAACAAAACTTGATAAATTTATTAATGAAAATATGATCGAAATTAAAGGCGATGTAGTTAAATTTACAAAAGAAGGTTTATATTATTCAAATAGATTTTATATAGAAATTATATAATAAAAAAAGAGATGATGCATGATACGAACTGGACTCAAAAAGTTGAACATAAAACTAACTTAGACTGGATCAGTTTAGAAACATCATCTCTTTTATATTTTGTTCTAAAATAAATGATAGAGATTAGAAACCACAATATATATTTCAAAACTTTATATTTCAGATATTTAATTATTTAGAATCCTCATTAATCAATAAAATTCTAATAGCATATCCTAAGAGAGGAGCTATAAAAATATATTCTTTATGTGGAATATTAATCGAGTTATCAAATATGACACATAAAAGTAATATTACTAATAACAATATTGAAGCTATATCTATTTTAGGGACTATTATTATATAGAATAATATACAGGAAAATGCTATTATTTTGTATTTTAATAAAGGGTCATTTATCAATATGTTAAGCAATAATATAATAATTGCTTCTATTATTAAAATGCCTAAAGCTATTTTTTTTTATTTAAATTCATAAAATCTTCCTTCTAAATACTAATAGATAAAGAATAATCATTAAAATTATCATTTCCTTTAGCCTCTATGCTATATGGTATAAATGAGGATATAATTGAAATGATTAGTATAGATATTATAATTTTTTTTATATATTTCTCCTATTTGATAATGCAGTGAATGTTTTTATAGAAAAACAAGTATAAAAGTAAATTAAAGATAGCTATCGATTTTTGTTATATTAGTATGTTTTTCTTAACTATATTATAACAGGTGAAAACGTCATCATCAATATATAAATATAACAATTTTGTAAGAATTAATAAAATTTTGTTGACATTTATAAAAAAAGTGGTATACTATTATTAGCACTCAAAGTTAGTGAGTGATAACAAAAATAAAAATAAAGGAAAGGGGAATTATGGATCAACGTAAGGTTAAAATATTAAATTCAAT
>JAEZZB010000010.1 GCA_023442495.1 Bacillota bacterium | reverse complement strand
TATTATCTTTTACATTTCCCTTTTCATAAAGACTTCTAGATTTATTTATATAATCGTCAATACTATTAAATGGCAGATAAAGTCTATATCTTAAATATGGACCACCCTCCTGCTCAGTTAATTCATCATATAATTCATAATTTAGTGGACTTTCAATATTTTCTTCTAAAAATAATTTGAATTTTTCTATATCTTTCACTTTTGAAAGAGTTTCTTGATCAAATATTATATCCATTACTCTTTCACCACTAAAATTTTTGTCCGCAGTCAAAGTTTCTTCCGACTTAATTCCACATGCATTTAAAATGAAAATCATCATAAAAATTAGAAATGGAAATAAATGTTTACTTTTAATTTTCATTTTAACCTCCGATGAAAACAGCTCTATTCATATTATATACTATAATATAAACAGAAACCAAAAATCCTTAACTAAAAATAACCGACTAGATTTTTCTAGCCGATTATTTATATTTCATTTATAAAAAACTTCAACACTCTATTTTGTCCCAAATAATCTATCACCAGCATCACCAAGTCCTGGTAAGATATATGCTGTATCATTTAATTGTCTATCTAATGCAGCTAAGTAAATATCTACATCAGGATGGGCTTCTTGAACTGCTTTAACACCTTCTGGAGCTCCTACTATACAGATAAGTCTGATTGCTTTACATCCTTGATTTTTTAATTCTTGGATTGCATCCATTGATGAACCACCTGTCGCAAGCATTGGATCTAATACAAATATATTTCTTTCTTCAACGTCATTTGGAAGTTTTGAATAATATGGAACTGGTTTAAGCGTTTCATGATCACGATACATACCAATATGTCCAACCTTTGCAGAAGGAATAAGACTAAGCATACCATCGACCATACCTAATCCTGCACGTAATATAGGCACTAAGCCTAGCTTCTTTCCTGCAAGTCTATAACCCGTTGTTTTTTCTAGTGGAGTTTCTAATTCAAATTCTTCAAGTTCTAAATCTCTACATACTTCATAGCACATCAATTGAGAGATTTCTGTAACTACTTTTCTAAATTCATTAGTTCCTGTATTCTTATCACGAATAATACTTAATTTGTGTTTTAGTAATGGATGATCCAATATTGTTACTTTGCTCATTTATTCCTCCTATTAAATTTTAATTTTCCAATTTATCAATTCTTTGTTGGTGACGGCCTGCCTCAAAATTTTCACTGATGAAATTGTCTACTATTTCTTTAGCAAGTTCAACCCCTATAATTCTAGCACCGAGATTTAAAACATTGGCATTATTATGTTGTCTTGTAAGTTTTGCACTTAAAGGATCAAAACAAAGAGCTGCTCTAATACCTTTTTGTTTATTACATGCAATATTCATGCCAATACCTGTGCCACATATACCTATTCCAAAATCAACTTTTTTATTTACTACATCATGAGTGAGTAGCTTTGCATAATCTGGATAGTCTACGGATTCTGTATTGAAAGGTCCTTTATCAACCACTTCAATACCTTTATTTTCAAGATATTCTTTTAAAATTTCTTTTAGATCATATCCTGCATGATCAGAAGTAATTGCTATTTTCATTAAACTCTCCTTACATTGTTTGAAGCAGCTTTTTTAAGTCTATTCATTATACTTAATCCTAGGCCCTTTTCTTCTACTCCTCTTACCACTATTAATTCTACACTATTTTCATCCATTTTTCTAAAAGATTTAAATAATATTTTTGCCATAGTTGAAAGATTATTTTGTGATCCCATATAAATAATGTTTTCACTATCATATTGACCTTTGTCTTTATCAAAAGTCATTATTCCGACATTTTTTTCTGACGAAAGTATCTTTTTTACTTCCTTTCTAAAAGCCTCATCATTTCCCATAAGTACAACAACTTTTGCATTCGGTGCATAGTGTTTATATTTTTGCCCTGGTGATTTAGGTGTTTCGCCTTCTTTTAGAAATGCTATATCCATTTCTACTTTTTCAAAATATTGTTCCAAATATTCCTTTGTGTAAAATCCAGGTCTTAAAATCTTTGGAATATCTTGCGATAAATCAAGCACTGTTGACTCAATTCCTATATCACTTGACCCACCATCTATAATTGCATCGATTCTTCCATCCATATCTTCAAATACATCTTGTGCATTTGTAGGAGATGGTTTTGTTGAAAGATTAGCTGATGGAGCTGCAAGAGGTGTATCACATAAATAGATGAAAGCTCTTGTGATATCAAGCTTTGGCATTCTTATAGCCACTGTATCTAAACCTGCTGAAACTTCATCGGGAATGATTTCTGATTTTTTTAGTATTACCGTAAGTGGGCCTGGCCATAGTTTTGAAAGTATAACTAAATCTTTATTATCTATTTCTTTAACTAATCTGTGGATTTCATCTATTCTAGAGATATGTAAAATTAGCGGATTATCCATAGGTCTGTTTTTTGCTTCAAATATTTTTCTTATAGCATTAGTATTTAGTCCGTCTGCTGCAAGTCCATATACTGTTTCAGTTGGAATTGCAACAAGCCCACCATTTTTAATTATTTTAGACGCTTCTATTAAATTTTCTTTTTCTGTATTAAATATTTTAGTTTTCATCTTCATAATGCCATGAATCTACATCTTCTACTAAATCTCTTGGATCTACCTTGTTAAATTCGTCCTTTTTCAATAAATAATTAGGGTCTGCATGAATACTTAATGTAATTTCCATTTCTTTATAAACTTTTCTCTCAACTTGATGAAGTATCTTATGCATAGTATAAGTGTCTATGTTTGCCGGAACTTCTACATGACAAGAACCATATAGCTTTCTCCTACCATATTCGTGAATTTCAATTTGATGCACACCTTTTATATATTTTCCATGAAGTATAATTTGTGTCATTTTATCTATGGTCTTTTGAGATATTTCTTTACCCAAAAGTTTATTTCCTATTTCCAAAAATATCTCTATTCCTGATTTTAATACTATTATAGAAATAATTAAACCCACATAACCATCAATATTTATATTAAAATACTTATTAACAAGTACCGATACTAAAACTATTGATGTTGCAAGTACATCATTTATTGAATCAACAGAAACCGTCTTATTTAGCATACTTCCTGATATTTTATATGCCTTTTTATTGTAATAGTACATATATAATTTTAAAAATATCGAAATAATCAATACAAATGACATATATTTAGAAATCTCTAATGCTTTAGGATTAATTATATTTTCAATTGATGTCTTTAAAAGTTCAAATCCAACAAGAATAATAAATATACCAACTATTAACGATGCTATATATTCTGTTCTTCCATGACCATAAGGATGCTCTTTATCAGCTGGTTTTGATGCAATTTTTGTTCCAAAAATAGTAATTAGTGATGACATACTATCTGATAAATTATTTATCGCATCAGATATAATAGCCACTGAATTTGCTAAAAATCCAACTACTATTTTTAGTAAAAATACAATCAAATTTATAAAAAGGCCCATTACTCCCGTTAAAATTACGAGTTTTTCCTTATTTTTTTCTTTATTAAAATCTCTGGATTTTATAAATTTATCAATTAAAATATTTAACATATATCGCCTATTTCAAACTATCTATAACTTCTTTTAATTCCTTTGTATCATCTACGATATACTCAGGATTTAACTTTTCTAAAAATTCTCTATCTCTAAATCCCCATGTTACGGCTATCATTTTCATATTTGCATTTTTCGCTGTTTGAACATCAACATCACTGTCTCCAATATAAATTGCCTCTTCTTTGGATATTCCAATTTTATCAAGCATATTTAGAAGAGCCTCTGGATTAGGTTTTGGAGCTTGTCCTTCAACTTGACCCAAAACTTCATCGAATAGATTCCCAAACTTTTCCAACATAAGAGGTTTTAGTACAGAATCAGGTTTATTGGAATATGCAATTACTTTATACCCTTCATCTTTTAATTCTTTTATTAAATTAACCACTCCCTCATATGGTTTTGTTAAACTTCCATCATCATCCATATATCTTTTTAAATAATCTTCTAATACTTCTTTAGTAACATTTTTGTCATAAAAGTGATTGTATGGAAATATAAGTGCTTGTTCAATTAAATAATATGAACCATATCCTAAAGCTTTTCTTATATATTCCTTATCATCAACTTTATAAAAACCATTTGCATAAAGCGTTTCATTTACTACATGAATAATCGAATCAAGTGTGTCAAGTATTGTTCCATCTACATCAAATGCTATTAATTTCATATTTTCTCCTAAATTCATATAATCCTATTGATGTTGCAATAGGAAGATTCAAACTGTCTACATCTTTAGATTGAGGAATAAAAACTTTTCTTCCATATTTCTCAAATTCTTCTGGAAGACCTGCACCTTCATTTCCCATTACAAGAGTAAAAGGTCTTTTTATTTCAATATCATAAATGCTATCTTTTATATCATTTGAAAGCATAAATAAATACAAATTATTATTATATTTTTCAATATATTCATCCATATCATTAAAAATGGAAAATCTTATTTTAAATATTGCTCCCATTGAAGCTCTAATTACTTTTGGATTGTAAATATCAACTACATTTCCTATTAAAGCAAGGTCTTTTACTCCAAATGCAAGCATCGATCTAATTATTGTGCCTAGATTTCCCATATCGGATATATCATGTAAAATTATATGATTTTTACCCTCTAATATTTCTTTGTTTTCTTTTGGAAATATTCCAATTACATATGTATTTTCTTTATTAGATAGTTTTCTTATTTGATTTGGAGCAATTTCATAAGGTATACTTCTTTTATTTAACTCCTCAACTAATCTATCTTTATCCGTAAATTTATCGTCAATAAAGATCATTTCAACTTTTCTTCCACTTCTAATTAACTCCCAAGTAGGAAATGCTCCTTGTGCATATGTATATTCTTCTTTTTTTGAATATTTTTTATATTTTCTCATTATTCCTCTTTGAAATTATTTACCTTATTTATTATATCATTCTCATTATATTTTTCTAGTTTTCTAATTTGCTTTTATACTATCAATATAACAAAAATGACTAATTTGTGATAAAATTATATTAATTATGGAGGATAATATGAATGCAAAAAGAAATTTAAGTCTATTGATGGACTTTTATGAATTAACTATGGCAAATGCATATTTTACCAATAACTATAAAGATAAAATTGCACATTATGATTTGTACTTTCGTAATGCTCCTGACGGAGCAGTATTCGCAATAGCAGCAGGACTTGAAAGTGCAATCGAATATATAGAAGATTTACATTTTTCAAAAGAAGATATTGACTTTTTAAAATCAAAAAATTTATTTAATGATGAATTCTTAGAATATTTATCTAATTTTAGATTTGAATGTGATGTTAGATCAGTTAGAGAAGGTTCAATAATTTTCCCAGGTGAACCTATTATGACAATTAGAGGACCTTTTATTCAAGCACAATTACTAGAAACCATGTTACTCCTTTTAATAAATCATCAATCAATGATTGCTACAAAAGCAAGTAGGATTGTACGTTCAGCTGAAGGAAGAACAGTTTTAGAATTTGGATCAAGAAGAGCACATGGTGCCGATGCTGCAAATTATGGTGCTAGAGCAGCTTATATTGTTGGAGCTGCTGGAAGTGCAAATACTTTAACTGATTTGATGTACAGAGTACCAGCATCAGGAACAATGGCGCATTCATGGATTCAATCATTTGATAGTGAATATGAAGCTTTTGAAGTATATGCCAAAACCTATCCTGATTCTACTGTGCTTTTAGTAGACACTTATAATACATTAAAAATTGGAGTTCCAAATGCTATCAAAATTTTTGATAAAGTATTAAAGCCTTTAGGAAAAAGACCTGTAGGTATTAGACTTGACTCTGGTGACTTGGCTTATCTTTCAAAAAAAGCAAGAATTATGCTTGATGAAGCTGGTTATGAAGATTGTAAAATAATCGTTTCTTCATCACTTGATGAATTTAAGATTAAAGACATTCTTCATCAAGGTGGAAAGATAGATTCTTTTGGAGTTGGCGAAAGACTTATAACTTCAACTTCAAGTCCGGTATTTGGTGGGGTTTACAAGCTAGTAGCAGTTGAAAAAGATGGCGAAGTTATTCCAAGAATTAAGATTTCAGAAAATATTGAAAAAATTACCACACCAGGTGTAAAACAAGTTTATAGAATTTATGATAAAGAAAGCAATAAAGCTAAGGCTGATTTGATTACTCTTGTAGATGAAGAAATAAATATAAATGAGCCTCTTACAATTTTCCATCCTCTTTACACATGGAAGAGAAAAACTATAAACGATTTTTATGTAAGACCTTTACTAGAAACCATTTATGAAAATGGTAAACTTGTATATGAAAGACCAAGTATTGAAGAAATAAGAGATTTCCATAGCAATGAATTGAATACTTTATGGGAAGAACATTTAAGACTTGATCAACCACAAATCTACAAAGTAGACTTATCCCAAAGACTTTGGGATTTAAAAAATGATTTATTAAATAAGACACGAAATAATATTAGATAGCGAGGAAATATGATATATACAGTTACACTTAATCCAGCTTTGGATATCATTTATACTACAGACGAATTAAATATGGAATCCTACACATTTTCTGATACCACATACAAGTTCCCTGGTGGTAAAGCACTTAATGTGACAAGAATGCTTGCAAATCTAGATGTTCCAAGCGTTGCTACGGGATTTTTAGGAGGATTTACTGGCGACTTTGTACAAAAGTTTTTAACTGATGTTGAAATTGATAATGAATTCCTAAAGATTCAAGACGACACACGTATCAATGTTAGATTGAGAACAAAAGACAAAAATATCACCATTGCTGGTGTTAGTCCTAGTGTGCCAGAAAATGCTATTCAAGATTTACTATTTTTACTTGCTCAAATAAGAGAAGGAGATATATTAGTAATGGGTGGTTCAATACCAAAAAATGTTGATCCAGATATCTATTCAAGAATTGCTGAAATTTGTCAAGCAAATAGAGCAGATTTTGTAGTAGATGTTCCTCCAAAACAAATGGTAGATTTGCTTAAATACAGACCACTTTTAATCAAACCAAATATTGAAAATTTAGCTCATATGTTTGGATTAGAAAATATAACAAACGAATTAGACATTATAAAATATGGTAATAAATGTATCGGCCTAGGTGCAAAAAACGTTATAGTATCTGTTGGTGAAGAAGGTTCATATCTATTTACAGAAAAAGGAGATGCTTTCCGATCCTATGGTGTTAAAGGAAAAGAAGTGAATTCATTCAATTCTAGAGATGCCATGATTGGTGGATTTTTAGCAATTTATATGAAGACTCAAGATGCCAAAGAATCATTCAAAATGGCTTCCGCTTGTGCATCTGCAACAGCATTTACAGAGGATTTAGCAGATATGCAACTAACTAATGAAATTTATAAACAAACCATAGTTGAAGAAATTAGATTGAGTTAGTATGAAAAAACTATTTTTATTTACTTTAGCTTTATTCCTTGTTGCATGTACTCCAAATGTTGAAATTAATATAGAAACATTCGAAACAGATACAAGTGAAGAAATTATAGATGAAACTGTAGAAAGCATTAAAGAAACTGATTCTGAAGTAAAAGAAGAAAGATTAAGTAAAGATGAACTTATTTTAGCTGATATTGCTAAAGCCGAAGTTGAATATTACGGTCTTGAAAAATATTATTCTAGAGCACGAATTTTCAACATGCTTACAAGTAATGTAGATACTAACCAAAAAATCAGTGAAAAAGTTGCAAATTATGCAATTAATAAGGCGAATATAGACTTCAAGAAAAACGCTCTGTCCACTGCAGCTATTTATGCTTATGATAATTGGTGGGATTGGGAATATATTGAGAAAACATTAAAAGATGATGACTTATTTACAGAAGAAGAAGTCAAATATGCCATGGATAATTTGGATGATGTGGATTATTAATATTTAATTTCATATAGAATTAAATATTTAAATTAAAATAGGCATATATTGGAAAATCCAATATATGCCTATTTTTGAAAGAGAATATCTATAATGTAATTAAAATTTTAATTACTCAATCTAATATAATCATTTTATAACTTAAAACTTATTTTTTTATTTTCAAAATTCTCACTTTTATAGCTTGAATAAACAATTAATATACCAATTCATATTAAATTATAACTATTTTCTTATTTCTTTAATCTTTTGCAAACCAAGAACTAAAGCTAATCCAACTATGCAAGCAATTGGCTGGAAACTTGAAAAGTTCATCGCTGCTTTTGGAACTTCAAGTGTAGTCGGTCCTTGCACAATTGCATAAAAAGAACCAATCATCATACCTAAAATCATATATACAGTTTGTGGACGGTATTTCACTAAACATACTTTAATCACTTTTATAACTGTAGCTACGCCAACAAGGATTCCAAATCCAAAAAACATTAGTGCTGGAATATAAGAAAAATTCAAGCCAATTACACCCCTAACAGCTGTAATAACTGGAATATATGCCCCAAAAATCAATAATAATGTAGACCCAGAAATTCCTGGAAGGAACATAGCTGATATCGCAATCATTCCAATGAAAAATAATTTTATCCCCAAACCAATAGAAAACTTGCTTAAATCTATAACAGAATTTCCCACTTTACCATTAATAAATGTAATTCCTGCTACAACTAAAATTCCGATAAAGCAAAATAAAACACCTTTTTTTATCTCACAAAAACTTTCTTTTTCCTCCATCAAGATCAAAGGAATTGAACCCGCTATAAAACCAATGAATAAAGAGCTTATAGTATATATATGACTATCAAATAAACTTGATAAAACAAGAACTGATGATATTATACCAATAACCCATCCAATTCCCAATTTTACTAAATAATACAATGACTCTTTTTTGTCATTCATATTACCAAATACAAAATTATGAATAGATCCAATAAATCTATCATAAAATCCCATTATAAAAGCTACTGTCCCGCCTGATACCCCTGGAACACTATCTGCTAGGGACATAAAAAATCCATTTATCACTTCTCTTAACATAGAAACTCCTCTTGTTTCTTTTATATAATAACTAATGAATCAAGATTAAACAAACAGGAAATGTTTTCTTTGCATATATTGTTTCATAATGCTAGATTAACCAAGATATATATATTGAATCATTACAATCTTTATCGATTTTGATTAAATTTCAAACCAAAATGTTATCCATGAAAACTTATAAATTTCATTAATTTAATTCTAAGTTCTAGTCCTCAATTTTATTAAAGTTCTGAATCGAGATAAATTTATCATCTTGCTTTATCTTTC
This sequence comes from Bacillota bacterium, assembly GCA_023442495.1. GTDB lineage: Bacteria > Bacillota > Clostridia > Tissierellales > Peptoniphilaceae > Helcococcus. The sequence goes on along the minus strand of JAEZZB010000010.1, from coordinate 2,065 downwards.
TAACTCTTTTATTAAAGTCTATTCTTTTTATCCAAATTTGTTTTTTGCATTGATTGCATTCTAACCTAAAGTCTACACCTGTTCTTAATATTATCCATTCATTTGTACCACAAGCATGTTTTTTTTTAAGTTTTACTATATCTCCTAATCTATATTCCATTACTTTTCCTTTAAATTAGAAATATTTACAGCATTTTCACTTAGAACATTTAAGATTTCTCTTCTAAGTTCTCTTTGAGCTACAAAGTGTAAACCATTTTTTGTATGTGATTGAACTAAGACTTTATATCCAAAATTACTGAATTCTTGTATTCCAAGGACTTCAGGAATTGCTATGAAATTATCACTTTTTTCAAATATTTGATTACATGCCCGATTTAATAAATTTTCAACTTTTTCATATTTAGTATTATCAGTAATAATCACTTCAACAACTACTCTTGATTTATTAATCGAATGATTTATTACAAGCGAAATATTTCCATTTGGAATTATAATTTCCTTACCGTCTATATCCCTAAGTTTTGTAAGTCTAAGTCCTATGTACTCAACTGTACCACCATATGAATTAATAGTTACATAATCACCAACATTAAATTGATTTTCAATTAAAATAAAAGCTCCTGAAATTACATCTTTAATTATGGATTGAGCTGCAAAAGCAATAGCCATACCTCCAATTCCGGCTACTGCGAGTATTGAACCTGTATTGATATTAAATACATTTAAAACGGCCGTTATTGAAAGAAAATAAATTATGACATTTATAAAATTTTTTGTAACTGTAGATACTGTATTTATCTTGTTGCTATAATTTTTCTTTTCAATATATTTTTTTATTGTTTTTTCAAAAAACAGATTTGCTAAAAAAATTGCTATAACAGTTACAAATACTATGATTGCAATACTAATAATTTTATGTAGTATTATATTTTTATCAAATTTTGCAATATATTCCTTTATAAATGACATTTTCCCTCCTCATATAATTTCTAGTTTAAAATTTTTAATCTTAATAAGCATTTATCTTTTCAATTCTATTTTCAAATATCATATAATAGGCGTCATCATTTGATACATATGAGATTTGTCCCGCAATCGGAGTTTCTATAATATTTGAATTTTGATAAACTTTAAGAAATTCTTCACCTAAAACTACAATAGAATTTTTTCTTATAGAAAGATCTATAGCTTTCATATTTATTATTTTTTGGTCTATTAATTCTAGATTTGAATCAAATATTTTTAATTTTCCATTATCTGAAACTACTATTTTATCTTCATCATTATCAATATTTGAAATCTCTTCTAAAACTATTTTCTTACTTATTTTATTATCATCAATTTTATAGATATATCTGTTTGAAACAAAATATGTGCTATTTTGAATTATAAATGTATTAATAAATAGCTCGCTATTTGTCTGAAGATTAAACCCATCTTCAACCCCTTGAATACTAATCTTTGATGTAACAATCCCATCTTTTAATTTCATTTCAATTATTGATGCTATATTCCCTTTGTAGTCAATATCTACTGGATTGGATAATTTTTCAAATTTGGTAAAATCTTTAAGCTTCAAATTTTTAATAAAGATAGAATCTGAAGTAAATATAAATAGTTTATTATCTTCAAGTCTTGAAAATTCAATCTTTTTTTCAATATCGATAGATTTCTTTTCTTTAGCGTCATCTCTATTTATCATAGAAATTTTGCCATTATTATGAATTATATAAATATATTTATCATATATAATATTATTTATATCATTTAACTCTATTTTAAATAATTCTTTATCTTTATCATAACCAAAAAAATTATTACCTCTTAAATAATAATATTTATCGTCTATTACTCCATAAAATTTGTCTTCTGGATTAACATTTACATCAAAATATTCAATATCTGAGCTTAAAGTATTAAATTGTATTGTTTTTATTAAGAAATAAGCTAAAACTATTGCAATAATTAATGCTAAAATCTTGAATATTAAATATTTATCTTTCATAATATCCTTTTAATAATTAAAAAATTAAGAAATATCCTAATACGATTATACCAAGTA
>JAEZZB010000130.1 GCA_023442495.1 Bacillota bacterium | reverse complement strand
TTCTTCTTCTAATGTATTCCAAGCCCCACAGCTTGGGCATCTACCTGCCCAAGCTATTTGACTTTCACCACATTCACTGCATCTATAAATTGTTTTAAGTTTCATATTAAGCCCTTTCCAATTCATTTAAGGAAATCTTATCTCCTCTTATTATAATGGAAATTTTCTTATCTTTGGAAATTTCTTCATCTAATATTTTTTCTGCAATTAAATCTTCTATTTCCGTCTTAATAGCTCTATCAAGTGGTCTTGCACCATAAGTTTCGTCAAAACCAACTTCTGCAATTTTTTCAGCTACTTTATCAGTATACTTAGCTTCATATCCCATTTCTTCTATTCTTTCGATAAGTTCCTTAAGCTTAATTTCAACAATTTTCTTAATATCTTCTTTATTTAATCTATTAAACACTATAATGTCATCAATTCTATTTAAGAATTCCGGTTTAAATAGATTTTTCAACTCTCTATTTACAACTTCTTTTGTAGCTTCATAATCACGTTTTTTACTATCTTCCTCTGATTCAAAACCTATTGTGTTTTTCTTTGAAAGCTGTGAAGCACCAGCATTTGAAGTCATTATTATTATTGTATTTGTAAAATCAACTTCTCTACCTTGAGAGTCGGTTAATCTGCCCTCATCAAGAATTTGGAGTAAAATATTGAATACATCTGAATGAGCTTTTTCTATTTCATCAAATAAGATAACTGAATAAGGATTGGTTCTAACTTTTTCTGTTAATTGCCCACCTTCTTCATAACCAACATATCCTGGAGGTGATCCAATTAATTTTGAAACATTGTGTCTTTCCATGTATTCAGACATATCTATTCTAATTAGATTTTCTTCACCCTCAAATATCTCTTCAGCTATTTTCTTTGCCAAATATGTTTTACCAACACCTGTCGGTCCAACAAATATAAATGTCCCTATTGGAGAATTTTCATCTTTCAATCCTACTCTAGCTCTTTTTATAGCTTTTGAAACTTTGTCAATGGCATCTTCCTGTCCAATTACTGATCCCTTTAAATTTTCATCTAAATCTCTATATCTTTCATTTTCTTCTTTAGTAAGTTTTGTAACCGGAACTTTTGCCCAATCAGAAATTATTTCTCTAACTTTATCTATCGTAATTTTTTCAGTATATTCAATTTCTTCATTTTCTTCTTGATTTTGATTGAATCTTTGCAAAGAAGCTTCTACTTCAGTTAATCTATCTCGAATGAATGCAGCTTTTTCGTAATTTTGAGTATTTACTGCCTCTTCTTTTTGATCTTTCAATGATTTATATTCTTCTCTTAATCGCAATAATTCTTGAGGTAATTTAAATGAATTTACTTTTAATTTTGAGGAAGCTTCATCTATTACGTCTATCGCTTTATCAGGAAGAAATCTATCTACTAAATATCTGTCAGATAATTTTACAGCCTCTTCAATAACTTCATCTGAAATTTCAATCTTATGGAATCTTTCATAATATTTTCTGATTCCTTTTAATATATCAATCGTTTCCTCAACCGTTGGTTCATCGATTTGAACTGGTTGCAATCTTCTTTCTAAAGCTGATTCTTTTTCAATAAATTGTCTATATTCTGTTATTGTAGTTGCACCAATTATCTTTAATTCACCTTTTGTTAAATATGGTTTCATAATATTAGAAGCATCTAAACTTCCCTCAGAAGATCCAGCTCCAACAATAGTATGAATTTCATCGATAAATAGGATAACATCATCAAGTTCCATTACCTCTTTTAGAGTATCAGATATTCTCTTTTCAAAATCACCCCTATATTTTGTGCCTGCTACCATAGATGCCATATCAAGAGAAATAATTTTCTTGCCTTTCATTATATCTGGTACATCATTTGAGGCAATTTTCTTTGCTAAGCCCTCAACAATGGCAGTTTTACCTACTCCGGCTTCACCTATTAATATAGGATTATTTTTTGTACGTCTTGTAAGTATTTGAATAATTCTATTTATTTCTTTTTCTCTACCAATTACACCGTCAATTTTTGTTAAAGCTTTAATAGTCAAATCTTCACCAAATTTATTTATATTGGGTGTTTCTTTTTCTTCCAAACTTTTTGATTTATTATTTAAATAATAGTCCAAAATAGAATAGACTTGTTGAGGATCAACATTTGTAGCAACTAATGCTTTTTTAGCTTCAGATTCTGAAACTAATAATTGAATAAGTAATAATTCCTCAAAAGATTCTTCTCTACTATTTCTCTTTTTTTGCACCATTATTTCATCTAAAATCATACGGAGTTGTGGCATAGTTCCTTCAATTCTTTCACCTTTTTCTAGATGATTAGAATTTGTAATATACTCTCTCAATAAATCATAACTTGCTCCGGCAGCAGCCAAAGCCTTTGATTCAAGTCCGCCTGTATTTAATAATGTAATTAAGGCGTGCTCCGTTCCAATATATTTAGATTTCATTTGACGAGCTTCATTGGTGATTCTCATCATTAAATCTCTCATCGTCATAATTAATCAACCTCTTTTTGTAATAATTTTAATTTTATAATTCTTCTATTCATTTCTTTTATTTCATCTCTTGATGTAGCTGCAGCTAAATAATCTTCCTGATCAATTTGTCTTTGCAAAGTTTTCTTTTTTTCTTGCAAAGTATTTTGAATTGAAGCTATTTGTCTTTGCGCACTATCAGCTTTATCATATTCGCCTGGTTTTGTTTTATAATCCTTATATGGATCAAATCCAAATCTGTTTGTTTTTGTATTTTTGTTCATTTCTCTATTAATATTTTTTTCAAAAATATTCTTAAATCCTTCAGCACTTCCATCAAAATTTATATTTTGGAATGCTCCCATATCCATATTTGAAAATCCTTCGAAACTTTCTCCATTAATACTAATTCCTGGAAATTCTCCACCATCTCCAAATAATTGATTAAAGGCATCTTTATTATTTTCGAAAAATTCAAACATTTGCTTTTGAATTTTATCAGGATCAATATTCCCGTTTTCATCGGTCATTTCATCGACCATATCTGCCATTTGCTCTCTATAACAATCCATACAAATGTTTATTTTCTTTAATTGACCATTTACCACTATTACGATTTCCATATCGGCATCATTGCCACAATTAAAACATTGCATAATTATCTCCTAATCTCTTAATAAAGCAAGTAAGACATTTTTAAATATACTTGCTCTAACATAATTTCTATCATTAATGTCTATTGATCTTAGTGCGTGATCGTCCAAACTATGTGTAATTAAAAGAGCTTCTCTTTCTTCTATTACATCTTCTTCAGTTAATCCTTGTAAAATATGTTTTACTTTGTCTAGTGTAATTGAGTCTTTGATAGTTTCACTAAGTATTCTATTAATCAACTGATTTTCCGTCATTTCTAGTTTGGTAATCTTAATATACCCACTTCCGCCTCTTCTACTCTCAATATAATACCCTTTATAAGGTGTAAATCTAGTTGACAAGACATAATTAATTTGAGAAGGTGCACAATTAAATCTTTCAGCAAGTTCATTTCGACCAATTTCAATGTATTCTCTTTGTTCAATTTCCAATTGTTCAAGTAAAAATTGCTCAATTTTGCCTGTTAATCCCATTTCTAACCTTCTTTGACTTTTGATATAAAAAAAATATTTCTTTACAAGAATTATACCATCTTTTACCTTTAAAGTAAACAACTATTTTTTGTTGTTTTAAACTAATATATTGGATTTTAAGCAATATTATTTTTTATAGTTAAATAATTCGTTTGTTTTACTTATATATGGGTATATATTAATTGGGACGATAATAATAATAATTATAGGAGGATTTTATGTATATCAGGTTAAATACTAACAAGAAGAAATTTAAGGTTATATGCTTTGCAATGGCTATATTTTTAATCTTCATTGCAAACAATAGTGTTTTAGCTAATACTTATAACAACAATGAAGTGGAAATTAAGTTCAAAGACTTCTCATTTACTATTGATGGATATAACAAAGAGGATATAATTTTAGATTATAATTCTTCTGATGAATCTGAAATAGTAAAAATAATAGATAAAAATACAGGTGAAACTCTAGAAATTTTAGAAAATAAACCTCATACTATATTAGAATCAAATAATATTTATCAAAATAACTATCTTGCTAATGGAAATACTACAGCTCACTCTTTCACAAGAACTCAAAAAGTAGGTACAACAACTTTAAAATTTACTATTATAGTTGAAATATATAATTCTGGATCATTTAGACAAATAAATAGTATACAAAGTAAATATTTAGGTATTTCAACCGCTTTTACGCCAATGTCTATAGAAGACAAAAGCGTATCAGCTTGGCCACAAAATAATAAATATCCAGCAACCGTTATTCATTATGGATATTCCGGAACTTTAGTTGCACAAATAGATGGTAATATCTCAATTAATTCTGCATTAAAATTATTAGGAACTGGTTTTGAATATTCTGGAACTGTTGAAGGAACGGCTTTTTATAGAAGATCTTTCTCAAACACTGGAAAGATAGATATTTATGGAGGATATAGATAATGAAAGAATATATTCGTACAATTATGATTTGTATAGCGATAATCGTTGCTGCATTGA
>JAEZZB010000123.1 GCA_023442495.1 Bacillota bacterium | reverse complement strand
AACCTGTATTAGTTTCTACAGATGTTTCTTTATTGGTATCTTTGTTGCTTCCCTTGTTACATGCTACTAATGAAAGTACTAGTACAAAAACAAGTAATAATGACAAAATTTTCTTTGACATTGTTCCTCCTTAAATGCTTTTGATAATTATATTATCATTTTAAATATAATCTATATCGGTATTTTTTTCAAGTTATTAACTATATTATTATCATTTTTTTACAAATTTTGACACACGTTTTCTTTAGTGCATATTTGTAAATGAAGTGTATTACAGATTTTTATTAATTTTCTACAAATTCTTTGAAACTTTCTGCGTCAAAAGGTACTACAATTTCTCCGTTTTTTATTTTTTCATATAATGACATTACTTTATTATAATTTTCTATTGCATATATGCTAGTTTCGTTAAACTTTGTAATTGAAACGGCATCTTCTTTTATTCCATATATTAATTTCTGACCGGAATCTATTGAATTTGTAAGATAATTTGTTCCCAAATCTTCACTTATAAATTCATAATTTTTTATAGTAGATGTAAGCACATTTTCAGGCGCAATATATGATTGATCCTCGTCATAGCCAATAATATATTTATTGTTATTTTTGGCACTTTCTATAGCTCCAATACCTGCATAACCTGCCGTTTGGTAAATTACATCAACCCCGTCTTTGTATAAAGCGTCTGCTAATTCTTTTCCCTTTGAATAATCTGACAAATCTTCAATATGTTGTGTTTTAACAGCTATTTCTTTTTTTAATTCTCTTGCAGCATATAAAAGCCCTGCTTTAAATCCATACTCATAAAAATCACTAAGCAGCCCCGAATTTGGTCCTATATATCCAATAATATTGGTTTTCGTTGCCAAACCTGCTAGATAACCAGCTAAAAATGATGATTCATTAGTCTTAAATAATAAAGAATTTACATTTTCTAAACTTGGATCAATTATTGAATTAAAAACTAAAAACTTAGTTTCTTTATTTTGATCCGCTAAAGATCTAATAGCTTCATTCATTTCAAAATTAGTAGCAATAATTAAATCATATTCTTGATTAATATATGAGTTTATTTGTCTAATAAATCTATCTTCACTAGTACTTCCACTTATAGAAATATTTACTCTATCTCCTATCTTTAGTAGACCAGATTTAATCATTTGTGATTTTGTATCATTTGCAAGTTCTTCGTTATCAGTTATAACAGCTATATCAAATTTATCAACTTCATTTTCTTTCGAACAAGCCTGTAATACAATTGAAAAAGTTAAAATAATTATTAATAACACTTTTTTCACTATTCCTCCATCGATTCTAGATCTTCATGCAATTCAAACCATTTATCACTCAACATTTCTTTTTCATCATGTAAATTACTTATGAATGAGCTTATCTCATTAGATTTTTCAAAATCTTCATACACTTCTTTTAATGTCAATTTACTATTTAACTCTTCTATTTCTAAATCTATCTCTTCCATTCTTTTTTCTGATTTTGATATCTTAGTCCTAATTTGTTTGATTAATCTTTGTTCTTCTTTTTGTTTTCTAAAATCCTTTTTTCTTTGAGTTTTGTTTTGAGTTGTCTCACTTGCAGCATCTTCGGATTTTTCTTGTTTAGTCAAGTAATAATCATAATTTCCATTATATATTTTTATCTTTTTATCTTTAATTTCAATTATCACATCACATACTTTATTAAGGAAATATCTATCATGACTTATCATGAATGCTGTTGCTTCATAATCTATAAGCGCATCTTCCAAAGTTTCTTTTGAATCAATGTCCAAATGATTTGTTGGTTCGTCCATTAGTAAGAAATTTGAATCCGAAAGCATTAATTCTAAAAGAGTGATTCTTGATCTTTCTCCACCGGATAAATCACCTACGATATTAAATATATCATCTCCAATAAACATAAATTTTGCCAAATAAGATCTTATATCGTAATGAGTTAAATAAGGGTATTTATCCCATACTTCATCAATAATAGTTTTATCTAAATCTAAATTTTTTTGTTCTTGGTCAAAATACTCTGGAAACACTGAAACTCCAAGTTCGATTTTTCCTCTATCAGCTTTCATCTTATTTAATATCATCTTAAATAAGGTTGTTTTACCTGTGCCATTACCACCAATTAATCCTACTTTTTGACCTTTGTATATATTAAAGCTTATATTCTCATATAGGACATTTTCTCCAAATGATTTTGAAATATTTTCAACCATTAGTACATCTTGTCCACTTTCTCTTTTCGGTGTGAATTTCAATACCATTTTATCGTCAAAAACTTCGGGTTTTTCAAGTCTTTTCATTTTATCGAGAAGTTTTTGTTTTGAACGTGATTGAGCTATTCCCCTTTTTCTAAGTGAACCTCCAAGTGAAGCAAATCTCTCAATTATCTCTTCTTGTCTTTCAATTTCCTTTTGTTGATTTTCGTATAATCTTTTTTCAACTTCTATTTCTTTTTTACGTCTTTCAATAAATTTCGAATAAGATGTATTATATGTTTTAAGTGTCCCATTTTCTAGTAAGAATATTCTATTGGCAACTTTTTCTAAAAAATATCTATCATGTGATATAAATACCACGAGTTTCTTAGAATCTCTGATTAGATTTTCAACAAACTCAATAGTTTCTAAATCTAAATGGTTCGTAGGCTCATCAAGCAGTAAAACATCTGAATTAGAAATTAAAAGCTTTGCAAGTTCAAGCCTTGATTTCTCACCACCACTTAGATTGGATACTTTATCATTAAATCTTTCTCTTGAAAATCCCATTCCTATTAAGATTGAATCTATCTTGTTTTCAAAATATTCTCCACCTAAATCGTAATATTTTTCAAGCAAATTATTATATTCTATTGTATTTCTTTCTAGTTTTTCTAAATCTTCATGATCATTTAAGCTTTTCTCAAGAGCTTTAATCTTGTTTTCCATTTCATGAATATAATTAAATTCTTCAAGCATTTCTTCATAAATGGTCTTATCACTATTCAAGGAAATATTTTGAAGCATATAGCCAATCTTCAAATCTCCTCTTTTATATATATTTCCCTCATACTCATCTATTTTCCCAGTTAAAATATTAAAAAGAGTAGTCTTGCCTGCCCCATTTGGGCCAACTATACCCACTTTATCCTTTTCATTTAAATTAAAACTAATATCTTGAAAAATTTCCTTGATTCCAAAAGATTTAGAAAGTTTTGAAACTGTTATCTCTGCCATAATTACCTCATATATGATTATACTATAAAATAGAAAAAATACCTGTTAGAGAATTTCTCTAACAGATA
>JAEZZB010000085.1 GCA_023442495.1 Bacillota bacterium | reverse complement strand
GAAAGCATGAGTGCAACCCCTGCGCCATCGTCTGCACCTAATGTAGTATCTCTAGCTTTTAAGATATCTCCTTCAACATATAAATCTATTGGATCACATGTAAAATCATGGGTTGAACCTTCAACTTTTTCACAAACCATGTCTAAATGAGATTGTAAAATAACTGTATCGTGATCTTCATAACCTTCTAAAGCTGGTTTTACAATGATTACATTACCATATTCATCTCTGGTGGATTCATATCCTAGATTAATACCAAAATCATAAACAAATTTTGATATTCTTTCTTCGTCATGTGAACATCTTGGTATTTGAGATATTTTTATAAAATTATCAAATACTGGTTTTGCACTTGAATTATTTAACGCTTCCATTATTTTCCTCTTTCTACAGTATATTTATTTTTTAATTCTTCAGCTTTATTAGCATATGCCTCTTGTTGTAATTGACTTAATAGGGATCTTTCTAATTCATCCTTAAAGCTTTCGAATTTATTTTCTTTTAATAACTCTTTTTTATTTAATTTAATTATATGATATCCAAATTGTGTCTTTACTGGATTAGATATTTCACCATTTTCCATTTCAAGTAAAGCATTTTCAAATTCTTTAACCATTTGTCCTGATTGGAATTCTCCTAAATCTCCACCTCTTTGTGATGAAGGACAAGTAGAATTTTCTGTAGCTACATCTTCAAATGATTCACCATTATCTATTTTTTCTTTTAATTCATTAGCTAAATCTTGATTTTCAACTAAAATATGAGATGCAGCAAATTTATAAATATCTGAAAATTGATCTTTATTAGACTCATAAAATTCTTTTACTTTTTCATCGTCAATATTAACACTATCAAGTAATTTTCTAATAGCATATTGTTTTAATATTTGTTCTTTTGCAAATTCTACTTCTTTTAAATAATTTTCTTCTTTATCAAAGCCTTTATCTTTAGCTTCTAGCAAAAATAATTCTTGATTGAGTAGTTCATCAGCTATTTGTTGGAATCCTTCTTCATTATGATATCTCATACCTTCTTGGCCCATTGAATGAACAAAATCATGCACTTCATCTTGTGTGATTTTTTTCCCATTAACTATATAATATACTTCCTTCACTAATCCTCCTATTTAATCATTATTCCATTATCTTTGAATATAATCTTTCTTTGTTTGTATAATCTACCAATAGATTTTTTAAATTGACCTTTACTCATATTAAATATTCGTCTGATAATTTTTGGATCAGATTTATCATTGACCCTTAAAAACCCACCATTGTCTTTTAGAATAGAATAAATTTGAGCTGCATCCTTATTTATTTCAATATGGGATCTATTACTGAAAGTTAAATCGATTTTACCGTCTTCTTTGATATGTTTAACCCTTAGTCGAACTTTATCTCCTATTCTTGGAATACCCATTATCTCTACATTAGGTAACATCCCATTATACTTTCCTTCTACAAGAATAAATGCACCTATTTCAGAATTATATGAGTAAACTTCTCCACTAACCCAATCATTTTCTTTCAATTCAATATTTTTTTCAAAGAAATCATCAACCTTCATAGTAGCCGTTAATCTATCTGATTTATCAATATATAAACCAACTAAATGATAGCTGTGTTTCTTTATTGTACCTATTTGTTCTTCAAATGGTAATAAAAGGTCTTTTTCTAGTCCCCAATCAAGAAACGCACCAATCTTAGTCGTATCAATAACTTGCAAAATAGCTAAACCATTTAATTCAATCTTTGATTTTTTTGTAGTTGCAATAGGTCTATTTTGATTATCTTTATAGACGAAAACCTCAATTTTATCACCTAATACTTTATCTTTTTTAAGATATTTCTTAGGTAATAAAATATCTGTATTATCATCTGCATCTATTGTATCATTTAAAAACGCTCCTATAGAAGTAATCCTTTTAATTACTAATTTCTGCATTTTCCCTAGTATCGGCATAAATTATCTCCCTTGTGAAACCATAACCTATTACTTCATTAATATTAGTTATATATACAAAAGCATCTTCATCAACGTTATTTATAAAATTTCTAATTTTTATATATTGTTTTTTATCTACTATTGTAACAAGTATATCTCTTTCTTGTTTAGTATATCCACCACTTGCTTTATAGAATGTAGACCCTCTTTTTATTTCTGAAAATATAAAATTATTAATTAAATCAGCTTCATTAGAAATAATGGTCATTTGTATTTTTGAGTTAAAACCTGCAATTGTGACATCTACAGTATATGTAGTCACATATAAAGATATAAAAGCATAAATACCTTTTTCTAATCCATATATTGATGTAGCAAACAAAATAACAAAGGTATCTACTATCAATATTGCTTTACTTAAATTAATTGTAGCTTTCTTTTCAATTATCTTTGCAATAACATCAGTCCCACCTGTTGAAGCATTTTGTCTGAATACTATGGCAAGACCCACACCAACTAAAACTGCACCTATTAATAAATTAGCAATATTATCTTCAAGAATCGGATGTTCTAATACTATTAAAAAATCAAATATAGTCATATATAAAGAATAAGATACTGCACCTATTAATGTATATACACCAAATTCTTTTCCTAAGAATATTATACCAATTATTAATATAACTAAATTGAGGAATCCCATTACAATACCTATATTCATAAAAGGCATTAAACTAACAAGAACTTGAGAAAAACCTGTCACTCCCCCTGCTGCTATATTCGCTGGTACATTGAAAAAGTATGACCCTAAGGTCATTATTAATGTACCTATTAATATCAAAGCGATTCTTCTTAAATTGTGTAGTTTTTTATTAGTGTGCATAAACCCTCCAACAAAATTATATCTCAGATATTAAAATTAATATCATCGGATCTCTTTTTATTTCTTGATAAACATATGATCTTAATTTATCTATTACTAGATATTTCATTTGAGATATATCGGTAATATTTTTACTATTAATTTCCATTTTTACTTGTTCTAATATTTTGTATGCTCCATCCATAATATCCTTAGAGTCTTTTACATATACAAAGCCTCTAGAAATTATTTCTGGATTTCCTACTATACGTTTTTTCTTAGTATCATAGACTAAGGAGACATTTATAAGACCATCTTCTGCTAATTTCTTTCTATCTCTTAGCACTATATTGCCTACATCACCAATTCCAAGTCCATCAACTAATAATTTTCCTGCTGTTACTTTTTCAGTCATTTTATAACTATTATGATCCAGTTCAATAACATCACCTATACTTGCAATAATTACATTTTCTTCTTTTGCACCCATTGACATATATAGTTTTTTATGCATGATTTGATGTCTAATTTCACCATGAACAGGTATAAAATATTTTGGTTTTACTAATGCTAGCATAAGTTTCAATTCTTCCCTATAAGCGTGACCTGAAACGTGAACATCTGCAAGCATTGAATAAACTACATTTACACCAAGTTTAGTTAAATTGTTTATCACTGTTGAGGTTGACTCTTCATTGCCTGGTATAGGTGTCGCAGAAATAATAACTGTATCACCACGTTGTAATTTTAGGCTTCTATGCTCTTCTCTTGCCATTCTAGTAAGAGCAGCCATTTGTTCTCCTTGACTACCTGTTGTCAATAGAACTATTTCATCATCCCTATATTTATTAATTTTACTTAAATCTTGGATAGTATCTTTCTTTACTCTCAAATAGCCAAGTTCTATAGCAATTTTGATATTCCTAACCATAGATCTACCAGAAATAAACATCTTCTTTCCATGATATTCTGTTGCATCAAATACTTGCTGAACACGGTGTAAGTTTGATGCAAATGTAGCCACACAAATTCGTCCCTGTGCTTCAGCAAATACTTTCTTAAAAGTTTCTCTAATTGAAACTTCACTCATTGCATATCCAGGCCTTTCGACATTAGTACTATCTCCAAGCATGGCAAGTACACCTTGCTTTCCTAGTTCTCCAAATCTTTGTAAATCCATATGAACGCCATCAATTGGTTGAAAATCGACTTTGTAGTCGCCTGTAAATAATATAACGCCCGCATCAGTGTGTAGTGCTATTGCACAAGAATCTGGAATAGAATGATTAACTGCGATAAATTCTATATCAAAATCTCCTATTCTAATTGTTTGACCTTGCGATACCGTCTTTAAACAATGGGTATCAATTCCATGTTCTTCAAGTTTGCCTTCTATAAGACCTGTTGTAAGCCTTGTAGAATAAACTCTTGTATTAATTTTCTTTAATAAATAAGGTACTGCTCCTATATGGTCCTCATGACCATGTGTAATAAATAAACCTTTTATTTTTTCTTTATTTTGTTCTAAATAAGTAAAATCTGGTATTACAATATCTACTCCCAGCATTGTTTCATCAGGAAATGTAGTACCCGCATCTATAATAACTATTTGATTATTATATTCAACGGCAGTCATATTTTTCCCGATTTCCCCTACACCGCCTAAAGGAATAATCTTTATACTAGATTTTCTTCTCTTTCTATTCCTATAATATTTAGACATATTTTTCCTTTCTATATTTCTTCTTCATCTTCATCTAAAAGTTCAGAGTATATAGAAAGCACTTCTTCAAGTTCATCTTCATCTTCAATTAATGTAAATATCGCTTCTTCGTCATTTAACTCAACATGTGCGATATATAAAATTTCTTCTTCTTCATCTAGTAATGATGCATATTCTTCATCTTCTATTCCGAATGAATCAATTAAGAGTAATTTTATTACATCATCACCATCGTAAAGATCAATATAAATCTTATCTTCATTTTCAAAATTATCCATATTTATTTGCTATCTAAATAAGATTGTAAAATTAATGATGCTGCAATCTTATCGATATGCTCCTTTCTATTTTCTCTTCTAACTTTTTGTTTTATTAAAACTTCTTCTGCATAAATAGTTGTAAGTCTTTCATCTTCATAAACTATCTCTACATCTGTTTCTTTCCTTAGTAAATCCACAAAACTCATTACCCTTTGAGCCATCGGACCAACTGTACCATTCATATTGTAAGGCATGCCAACAACTATCAAACTAACTTCTTTTTCTTCAATTATTTTTAATATTTTATTAATATCCTCTTTAACATTCTTTCGCTTAATTGTAACTAGACCATTAGCAAATAAAAGAGTTGGGTCAGATACAGAAACTCCAATAGTTTTTGTACCTATATCAAGACCAATATATCTTTGCATTATTTCTCCATTCAAAATAAAACGGGCACGAACGCCCTGCCCATTTTATTTAATATCGTTTTTTTCGAAATAAAAGTTTAATATACTTTCTAATAAATCATTTCTATCTAAATGTTTTATTAATTTTCTAGCATCATTATGACTTGTTATATAAGTTGGATCACCTGAAATAATATAACCGATTATTTGATTTGAAGGATCATATCCTTTTTCTTTCAATGAAGCATACACTTTTGCCATAATATCTACAACTTTATCTTTTTCAGGACTACTCATTTTAAATTGCATAGTTTGATCTAAATTGTTTGACATAATTCCTCCTAATTTAATTTATCTTTGATAAATTCTTCCGTTTCTAATAAAGCTTTATCTAACAATTCTAAATATTTACCACCAGCTTGTGCAAAATCTGGTCTACCACCACCATTACCACCAGTTTTTTGAGCAATAAATTTAACTATGTCACCAGCTTTAATATTTCTTTTTATCAATTCTTTTGAAACTGATGAGAGGTATATTATCTTATCATCATTTGCTGAGGCTAGTAAAATTACTAAATTGTCTTTTACATTTTGTAATTTATCAGAAATATTTTTTAATGATTGATTATCAATATTATTCAACTTAGCTACCAATATATTAACACCTGATACTTCGTAGATTTTACTTTCCAATGATTCAATTATACCATTTTCATAAATTGATTTTAACTGTTCGATTTTGCTCTTTAGTTCTTTTTCTTCCTCTAAGATGCTAGTAATTTTTGTTCTAATATCATCTTTCTTTGATTTAATTAAAGATGCAATTGACGCTTCTTTTTCTTGATAATCATTAATAAAATCATATACTGATAAAGCTGTAATAGCTTCAATACGTCTTACACCTGCAGCAATTCCAGATTCAGATAATATCTTAAACATCATAATTTGTGATGTGTTTGTAACATGGGTGCCACCACATAATTCAATAGAATAATCTCCCATATTAACTACACGAACAATATCTTTGTATTTATCTTCAAATAGTCCAATAGCTCCCATTTCATTTGCTTTTTCAAGTTCAGTTTCGATAGTAACTACATTGTATGAATCAAATATAGCTTTATTTACCAAACTTTCTATTTTTGTTAAGTCTTCATGACTGATTGCTTCAAAATGGGTAAAGTCAAATCTTAATCTCTTATCAGTTACTAATGAACCAGCTTGATTAATATGATTTCCAAGTACTGTTTTAAGTGCTTTATTTAATAAGTGTGTAGCTGAGTGGTTTCTCATTATACTTTTTCTTCTAAATGAATCTACTTTAGCAAGTATCTTATCACCTACTGAAAACTGTCCATCTTTAACTTCAACAAAATGATAGAAAATATTATCGGCTGTCTTTTTAGTATCTGTTACTATCATCCAACCTTTTTCCGATTCAAATATACCAGTATCTCCTATTTGTCCACCGCCTTCACCATAAAATGGTGTTGTATCAAGTATTATAACAGCTTTTTGTCCTTCCGCAATTGTATCAAAATCAACACCTTCAATTCCAATAATTAAAGCTTCTGATTCTAATAGTGTATATCCTACAAAATTAGTTGATTCATAACCAGAAATTTCAATTGTATCGTCTTCCCAACCACCTTTAAAGCTTCCGCCTTTTCTTGATTGTTCTTTTTGATTTTGCATTGCTTTATTGAATTCATCTTCATTTATTTTTAATGAATGTTCTTTAATAATTTCTTCTGTTAAATCAAGTGGGAACCCAAATGTATCATAAAGTTTAAACGCATCATGGCCAGATAATACATTTTTATTTGATTTTTTCAATGCTCCAATAATTTGATTTAATATATTTAATCCTTGATCAATTGTTTCTTGGAATTTATCTTCTTCACGGCTTATAATATGGAGTACTCTTTCTCTATCTTCTAACAATTCACCATATTCTGGTTTATAGATATCCATAACTTCTATAACCATTTGTTCTAGAAATTTTGTGTTAATTCCTAGAAGTTTACCATGTCTATATGCTCTTCTAATAAGTCTTCTTAATACATATCCTCTACCTTCATTTGAAGGAATTACACCATCATATACTAAAAATGTCATTGCCTTAGCATGATCCATAATAACCCTAAATGATTGATTTACTTTTTCTGATTCACCATATTTTTTCCCAGAGAGCTCTTCAATTTTATCTTTTAATGGACTAAAAGTTTTAAGTTCAAATATATTATCTGCATTTTCAAGAACCAAGGCTAATCTTTCAAGTCCCATTCCAGTATCAATATTCGGATGTTCTAGTGGATGATATACTCCATTTGAATCTTTATTGAATTGAGTAAATACAAGATTCCATACTTCTAGATATCTATCATCTCCTTCATATTTTTCTCCTCTATCATATATAATTTCTGAACATGGGCCACATGGTCCTTCTTCCAATTCCCAAAAATTATCTTCTTTACCCAGCCTTTGGATTTTTTCTTCTGGTAAACCTATAATTTTATTCCATATTTCATAAGCTTCATCATCTTCAAAATAAACAGTGACTGATAATTTTTCCTTATCAAGTTCAATTACTTCTGTTAAAAATTCCCAAGCCCATGTAATAGCTTCTTTCTTGAAATAATCACCAAAAGAAAAATTTCCAAGCATTTCAAAAAATGTAGCATGTCTGTCTGTCTTTCCCACATTATCTAAATCACCAGTACGTAAACATCTTTGTGATGATGTAGCTCTATTTTTAGCAAATTTCTTTGTTCCCATAAAATATTCTTTTAATGGTGCCATTCCAGCATTAATTAAAAGCAGTGACTTATCCTTGTTTGGAATTAAGGAATAAGATTTTAATCTAATATGATCTTTTGACTCAAAAAAATCCAAAAACTCTTTTCTTAACTGATTAAAATTCAATTCTTTCATCATAACCTCTTCATTAAATTTGATCCAATGATATTTTATCAATTACATTGGATACAGCAGTATCTATATCAGAAAATACATGTCTAGATGCACAATTTTCTACTTCACAATTTTCTACTTCACATTTATTTGTCAAATTTATATTTCCCTCTAAGGCTCGTATAACATCGCCAACTATAATTTCGGATGGCTTTTTTGATAATATATATCCACCATCCTTACCTCTATATGATTTTATAATGTCGGCTTTTTTGAGCTTACTAAATAACTGCTCTATGTACGTTTTGCTTATATCGAGATTTGAACTAATCTCGCTAATATTAATAGGACCTTCATTATATCTATCACGTAAATAGGATAAAGCTCTAATACCATATTCACTTTTAGTAGTTAAATTCATAATAGCCTCCTATTTAAACATTAATACTCTAATATATCTTATCAAATAAATAGGCTTAATGTAAAGAAGGTATAAAATAAAAAAGTATCATTTTTGTACATAAACTGCACTTTTACGCTAATTTATATACAACTTTTTGCGATTAAGCACCGTACTACCTTTTTATATGTATCTCTCGGCTTTTCATTTAATTCATCACTTTATTATTCTTATTATTCAAAAACTACGCATTATTTTTAATGTTTTACTATATACTACGCCATCATTTTTAATGTTTTACTATACAAATAAAAATATTGAAAAAATACCCCATTAAATTTTACAATTTTTTGGGATATAAAAAGAAAAATTTGAATTATATAGTAATAAAACTATTGAAATAAACAAAAATAATGGGATACATTATCCATTTTTAATAATATATAGTAAAATTCACGAAAATTTATGGGATACAATATCCATTTTTAAGAATGTATAGTAAAATCCACGAAAATTTATGGGATACAATATCTATTTTTAAGAATGTATAGTAAAATCCACGAAAATTTATGGGATACAATATCCATTTTTAAGAATGTATAGTAAAATTCACGAAAATTTATGGGATACAATATCCATTTTTAAGAATGTATAGTAAAATCCACGAAAATTTATG
>JAEZZB010000050.1 GCA_023442495.1 Bacillota bacterium | reverse complement strand
AAATCATCATTTACACCTTCAATCCATTCCTCCCATTCTTCCCAGGAAGATTTTCCAATATTTTTATCAATTATAAATTGTTTGCTATCACCTCTTCTTATACCAGGTAATCTTGATAGTCTTGATGGATTTCTATTTTGTTTATCTATAGTAAATCCATTTTTACCACATATCTTATACAGATAGTCTACACGTTTTCTATACTCTTCATAAGTATTTGCATCAATCTTTACGATAGCATGAATGGATTTTCCGCCGCTATATACAAGAATCTTTATAGGAAGCTCTAATTGTCTAAGTATAGCTTCTTGCTTTCCTGGAGTGTCTTTATCTGATTCTACAAGAGCGTATCTAAAATCAGTTACATTTTCATTCCTTACACCTTTTCCATCAAGTGGATTAAATCTTATCCAAGCCCCAGCTTGAGGATTATATGAGCCTATAGCTTCATCAATATTATTGTATCTATTAAGGTCTTGTATAATCTCTCCTGCTGTTCTTGTAAATACTCCTTTTGTAGGAGAAGCCTTACCGTCTAAATCATATGTTTGAGTAACATATCCAACATAATCTGTGGCTTCAAATAAAGTTTCTATATATTCTTTAACTTGTTCTACTTCATTAAATTCATCATCTGTTGGAATTTTAATTTCTGATTCTTGTAGGTAATTAAAGTCAACGACAACAAGTTCATCAGATATTGTAGAATCCCAATCAAGAGCAGAATCTTTATTACTATTACTAGGGAATTTATAACCTTGATTTTTGGCGTATTCTACAATAGTTCCACCAGTTACAGGATTATTACTTCCGTAGAAAGTGTCCCATTTTCTGTAACATTCACCTGGTTTGTATCTATCTAAATCTCTTTTGCTCCATTCTTCCCAATCAAATGCAGAAAGACCTTCATATTGAAGAGCCATTCCTACATTTAACCATTCCTGATAATCAAGTATAGAGGGATCGATATATTTTAATAATTCTTTACAATCAAGTTTCTTATTCATTTATCCCCCTTGGTGTATAATCTTGAGGAATTACACTTGAAGGTACTTGCCAATTATTCATAGAAATTCTTGAAATCATTTTATTAGCGTCTTCAAATAGCCATTTACCAACATGTAAAAAGCCTCTTTGTTCCAAAAATCTAATTTGTTTAGGGGTAGCAAGTCCTGCTTGTCTTCTTTTCGATAATTTATCTAAAAGCAATGCAGCTTTTCCAGCATTTTCAATTTCATCTGTAAAAATACCAAACTTTTCAAGTGCTGAAATTTGTTTTTTACTAGCAGGTGCCATTTCCCACCCAAAAATTGGTACATAATTTTCCAAATCTTTATCTAATATAGACATTTCGAATTGAATTGGATCTACAAGTTTTCTCTTTCTCTTTCTCATTTCTTTGAGTTGTTCAGCTAAAGCTTGTTCTCTTTCAAAAATAACTTCATCAGCTGATTTTGCTTCTAACTCTTCAATATCAAATGCTTCATTAGGATTTTTTTCAGTCTTTTCATCCATTTTCTTTTGAACCTTTTCATTAGAAGTTATTAAATGACTAGGTCTGCACAGTTGATGTCTTTCAGTGTGCCATAGAAAATCTAATAATAGTAAATGTTCCTTATTTGGATAAAGCCTAGTTCCTCGACCAACCATTTGTGAATACAAACTTCTAACTTTAGTAGGTCTTAATACAACTACACAATCAACAGATGGACAATCCCAACCTTCTGTAAGTAACATTGAATTACATAAAACATTATATTTTCCATTATCGAAATCTTTTAATATTTCATCTCTATTTTGAGACATTCCATTCACTTCACAAGCGTTAAATCCAACTTTATTTAAGTATTCAACCATTTTCTTTGAAGTATCTATAAGTGGTAAAAATACTACAATTTTTTTATCTTTTGCAACATTCCACATTTCATTAGATATTTGCTCTAAATAAGGATCTAATGCTGAACCTAATTCACTAACTTTAAAATCCCCAGCTTGTTGACTTACATTAGTTAAATCAAGTTCTAAGGGAATTGTAAGAGCTTTTATTTTTGCAAGATATCCATCTTTTATAGCTTGTGGTAGAGTGTATTCATAAGCTAGAGTTTCAAAATAACTTCCTAGATTTTTCATATCTCCACGATCTGGAGTTGCTGTAACACCTAAAACTTTTGCATCATCAAAGTAATTTAATACTTTTTGATAACTATCTGAAATAATATGATGGGCTTCATCAACTACAATTGTTTGAAAATAATCTTTATGAAACATATTTAGTCTTTTATCTCTCATTAAGGTTTGTACCGAACCGACTACAACCCTATTCCAGGAACCTAAGCTTGTTTCTTCAGCTTTTTCTGTTGATGTTAACAATCCAGTAGCTTTATGAAGTTTGTCGCTTGCTTGGTCTAATAGTTCACCTCTATGAGCAAGTATTAAAACTCTATCACCTTTTTTTACTCTTTCTTCAATAATTTTAGAAAATACAATAGTTTTACCAGTACCAGTTGGAAGAACCAGGAGAGTTTTTTGAACCCCCTGATTCCATTCATTCAACACTTTTAGCATTGCCTCTTCTTGGTATGGTCTTAGTTTCATTAGAATTGTCCTTCAGTCCATGAAGTAGCTGGTTTTGGTTCTAAAAACTTTCTAACTTCATTGTATTTTTGACCTTTATATTCTCTGTGAGAAATAGAAACTCTACCAGTAGCTCCTGGAACTTTAGACCAATTCATTTTCAAAGGTTCACCTTTTTTCTTTTGCCCAATAGAAATAAAGAATTCTGATAATTTCCATTCTGATTTTGTATTTAAGAATAGATTTGTTTTGATTTTTACCTTATCGTCAATTAAAAGATGAACTATAGCTTGTGGACATGGTTGCATTTTTTCTGAACCTGCAAAGTATGATTTCTCAACTTGTTCAACCTTAAATGGATATTCTCCTTCATCAAGTAATATAAACTCACTTTCTTGAGTAATCTCATCATCCCATCCCAATGCTCTATCTTGTATGTTATCTGCCATTATATCCTCCTATAAATTTTCCTTAATAATAAATTCTTTCATTTGATTAAATGCTCCGATTAATACCCCATCAACATAATCCTTTGGTAAATCGTTAATATTAGTTGATTCTGGGAAGTGTCCCCTCTTATGAATAGCTTTTTGAATTTGACTAACAGTTATATGATTTGCCATCATAAGTTCTTTCAATTCTTTATTTTGAACTTGTTCAAGTGCTATATCGTCAGGATCTGCATCAAAAGGTAGCCTTTTGTTTTCATTTGATTTTAGACTTTCAAAATCTTTTTCTATCTGTTCATTTAATGTTAGTTCTTTAGCTTCTTCTATCTTAGTTTCTTCAACATTAGATTCTTCTATCTTTTCTTCTTTAGGTTTTTCTTTAGCTTCATTTGTATCAAAAATATGTTTAATATGGTTATAATCAAGAGTATAATAATCTTCATCAAGTCCATGTCTATTTTTAGCGTCATATGCTGCATGATGTGAAGCATACATTACTCTTTTTTG
Source organism: Bacillota bacterium (assembly GCA_023442495.1). Classification (GTDB taxonomy): domain Bacteria; phylum Bacillota; class Clostridia; order Tissierellales; family Peptoniphilaceae; genus Helcococcus. The sequence continues at coordinate 96 of JAEZZB010000050.1, read as the reverse complement.
TCCTTGACCTTTATTTTTCTTTGTCATGCCATCTTTAGTAACTATAATTTCTGTTTGATAATTTAAGAATAAAATTAAATCTGCCCATTCTTTTGT
>JAEZZB010000028.1 GCA_023442495.1 Bacillota bacterium | reverse complement strand
TTACAAATCCTTTTATTTCTTTTTCATCTATTAATAATGATTTGTGTACATAAGCTTCTTTGCCATAATAGTCAAATTTAACCCAGTTTGAACCTTCTTCATACTCACCCTCGATTAGTTCACCTTTTAGAGCCGTTCCAATAATTGGTCCATTTGGTAATTCTCTCACATTTGCCATAGATGATAAGAAACCTTTTATTTTTTTTGTTTGTTCAATATTAGTTTCTAAACCAAAACCAAATGGAAATTCAATTTCGTTAGAATATGTGTAATCTTCATTTAACGCAGGAACATCAACTGGCAATTTACCTATAGATGCAACTTTACCAAATATGATGTCAAGTGAATATGGAATATTTGGTCCAAATGTCTTCACAGGGTCGGTTCCTGCTTCAGTTGGATCCATACCTTTTGCACCATAAGCCAAAACTACTGCTTTTGCATGTAGATATCGTCCTGCATCATATGGTTTTCCAACACTTAATACTACTGGTATTCCGCCATTACTATTTACTTTTTCAATTACCATATCAGGAACATTTGTTACCCATGAACGTGGATTCAAATTAGCTTGAGATATTAATTCAGATATAACTATTACATAATCATAGCCGTCCACTATTTCAGCAACTTCTTCTGCTGTTGTATTTTTATTAAATACCACAGTATTAAATTCAATGTTTTCTGGTATAATCTCCTCTCTTTGTAATACTGTATATCCATAAGTTAAGGCTGGAGCTTCATTGTCATATGCTGCTAGTAATAATACTTTTTCGCCATTTTTTGGTTTTATCGGTAATGTTTCATTTTCGTTTTTAACAACTGTGATTGATTTTTGAGTTATTTCTCTTTGTTTATCTAAATTTTGTTTTGATCCGACTGTTTGAAGTGCGTTTGAAATTCTATCTTCTATAGGAATTTTATATTGTTCGAGATCTAATATTCCTCTTTTTTCTTTTAATTCTAATATACGTCTTACAGATGTATTTAGTTTTTCAGTTGATAATTCTCCAGATTCTAGAGCTTCTTCAAATTTTGCATAAACAGCATCTAAATCTTTTAAATTTTCTTTACTTCTCATTATAGTTGGCATGAGAATAATATCCGCACCAGATTTGAAACTCATCAGCGCAGCTTCTGCTTGTCCAAAATGATCAGCTATAGCTTGCATATTCATAGCATCAGTTATAACTATTCCTTTAAAATTCATTTCATCTCTGATAATACCAGTTAATATATCATCTGATAATGTTGCAGGGATATTTATTTCTGATCCATCTTTTTTAGAAATAGCTGTATCCTTTTCTAATTGTGGATATGCAATATGAGCTGTCATTATGAAGTCTACTCCTTCATCAGCTGCTTTTTTAAATGGTATTAATTCAAGATTTTCAACTTCTTCTTTAGATTTATCCACTACTGGTAATCCATAATGTGAGTCTGTTTCTGTATCACCATGCCCTGGGAAATGTTTTATAGCAGCACTTACTCCATTATCTTGTAAACCAGCAATTATTTGACTCCCCAATTTCCCTACTAATTCAGGATTTGATGAAATTGATCTTTCACCAATTACAGGATTATTTGGATTATTATTTGTATCCATTACTGGTGCAAAGTTTACATTTAATCCTAATGATTCCAATTCCTTACCAATTATATCCCCATAATTGTAAGCCATTTCTTCATCACCTGTAGCACCAAGAGCCATATTTCCTGGCAAAGATGTGCCCGTACCTAATCTAACTACCTTTCCACCTTCTTGGTCAATAGATAGTAATAATGGCGGAATTCCCGCTTCAATAGCGGCTTGTTGAAAATCATCTGTTAATCTTGTTGTTTGTTCAGTTTCAATAACATTTTGTGCAAAAAATATTACCCCACCAAATTTATAATCAGAAATTATTTGTTTTATTTCATCATTTATCCTAATAACCGCCTTTTGTTCTAAATCAGATTCTTGTTTCCAATACCTAAAATCAGGCATTATTACTTGACCAATTTTTTCTCTTGTAGTCATTTCTGAAATCATGGTATCTATATCTGATTCAGCTTTAACTTCATGAAAACCTAAACTAGTTATAATTAACAAGCTAGCTAGAAATATACTTACAAACTTTTTCATATTACCTCCTAATATATTCTAACTTTATTATATTTTATCTATAAAATTAAGCAAACCTTTTCTTAAATTAATATAATTACTTAAATTAATATAATTACCTTTTTTCTCAAATTTTATACTAATTGTTTCAATAGTTTAAATTTGCTAAATTTTGTTTAATTCTTCTAAATCTCTAACTGAATGTAAATCTTTTAGAACCATTTAAATAAATCTCTATATGATAAAATAAATACTACACTCATTAAAAAACTGACGCCAAAAAGTTGAGGCATATAACTTTTTGGCGTCAGTTTTTTATTAATCTATCTTATTTCATTATTTTCATTTTCCATGACAGTTTTTATATTTTTTACCTGACCCGCATGGACATGGATCATTTCGACCAACTTTTTTAGCGACTTTTCTTTGAGTTGGCGTTTCCTGTCCACCTTCAAGTTTTGCCTCTTCTACTTTAGCAACTTTTTCTCTTTGAATATCGGTCTTCGGTACTACGTGGAACATATTTCTAACGGTGTCTTCACGAATTGAATGATTCATTGCCATAAACATCTCATAACCATCATTAGTATATGCTCTTACTGGATCTTCATTACCAATAGCTCTAGCCCCAATATTTTGCTTTAATTGATCCATTGCATCAATATGATCAACCCATTTTGAATCTACAACACGAAGCATAATAATTCTTTCAAGTTCTCTCATTTGTTCAGAACCAATTGCTTCTTCTCTCTTGTTATAAATGTCTTTTGCAATATTAATCAAATCTTCTTTTAATTTTTCTTGTGTTGTAATTTCAATATTTTCCCAAGCTTCAAATGGTACACATATACTTGCTAAATAGTTTTGTAAAGCTCCAATTTCCCATGATTCTTTTGGTGTATGTGGAGATGCAAATTGATCTACAGTTTCATCAATTAAAATTTCAATCATGGTCATAATATTCTTCTTCATATCTTCACCATTTAGAACTGCATTTCTCTCACCATAGATAACTTCTCTTTGTTTGTTCATTACATTATCATATTCTAAAACTCTTTTTCTCATTGCAAAATGATCTGATTCCACTCTAGTTTGAGCTCTTTGAATTACTTTTGAAAGCATCCCTGATTCAATAGCTTCATCCTCTGAAAATGTTTCAAATCTATTTAATGCCTGTCCACCGAATAGTCTCATTAAATCATCTTCTAAAGACACATAAAATCTTGATCTACCTGGGTCTCCTTGACGTCCAGCCCTACCTCTTAACTGATTATCAATACGTCTAGATTCATGTCTTTCAGTACCTATAATCATGAGTCCGCCAGCTTCAATAACTTTTTTTGCATTTGCATCTGTTTCTTTTTTGAATTCAGATTTTAATCTTTGGAATGTATCTCTTGCATTTATTATATCTTCATCATCAGTTTCAGCAAAGCCATCAGCTTCTTCTATTAGATAATCCTCAAAACCATCTTTTTTCATTTTGGCTTTTGCCATGTACTCTGGATTGCCACCTAAAACAATATCTGTACCTCTACCTGCCATATTTGTAGCTATTGTTATTTTCCCAAATTCTCCAGCTTGAGCAACTATTTCCGCTTCTCTTTGATGTTGTTTAGCATTGAGAACTTCGTGTTTAATTCTTTCTTTCTTTAATAGACTTGAAAGATATTCGGATTTATCAATAGAAACTGTACCAACAAGTATTGGTTGACCAGTTTCATGAACTTCTTTAATTTCTTCAACAATCGCTCTATATTTAGCTTCTTGATTTACATAAACTCTATCATGTTCATCTTCTCTAATTACCGGTTTATTCGTAGGTGCTTCAATTACATCGACATTATATATTTCAGCGAATTCATCTTTTTCAGTCATCGCTGTACCAGTCATGCCAGATAATTTATCATACATTCTAAAGAAGTTTTGGAATGTAATAGTTGCAAGTGTCTTTTGTTCGCTTTTTACTGCAACGCCTTCTTTTGCTTCAAGCGCCTGGTGAAGCCCGTCGGAATATCTTCTACCTTGCATTATACGTCCAGTAAATTCGTCAACTATCAATATTTCTCCATCTTTAACTACATAATCAACATCAAGATGCATAGTATTTCTAGCCTTCAATGCTTGATTAATATGGTGAATAAGCTCCATATTTGATGGATCTGATAAATTTTCAAGATTAAAGAATTTTTCAGCTTTTTCAGTACCAACTTCCGTAAGTGTTGCTGATTTTCTCTTTTCATCTACAACAAAATCTACAGTTTCAAGTACTCTTTCTTCTAATAAATTATCAAGTTTATTCTTCTCGGTTTCTTCTGGATCCAATATTCTTCCAGTCAATCCTTTTACAAATGTATCCGCTTTGTAATACAAATCTGTAGATTCATCACCTTTTCCAGAAATAATAAGTGGAGTACGAGCTTCATCAATTAAAATTGAGTCAACTTCGTCTACTATCGCAAAATGAAGACCTCTTTGTACTGTGTCTTCTTTATAAATTTCCATATTATCTCTTAAATAGTCAAATCCAAATTGATTATTTGTACCATAAGTAATGTCTGCTCTATAAGCTTCTTGTCTTTCTCTTTGTGTTAATCCGTAGATTACACAACCAACTGAAAGTCCTAAAAATTTGTATACCTTACCCATCCAGTCCTTATCTCTTTGAGCCAAATAGTCATTTACCGTAACTACATGCACTCCTTTACCAGATAATGCATTCAAATATGCTGGAAGTGTTGCAACTAAAGTCTTACCTTCACCAGTTTTCATTTCTGAAATACGTCCTTGATGAAGTATAATTCCCCCAACTAATTGAACTGGATAATGCTTCATACCTAAAACTCTAAATGAAGCTTCTCTAACTGTGGCAAATGCTTCAACTAATAAATCATCTAACGTTTCTCCATTATTTATTCTTTCTTTAAACTCTATTGTCTTATTTTGTAATTCTTTATCACTAAGTTTTGAATAAGTATCATCTAAAGCTAAAATCTGATCAACTATTGGCTGTAATTTATTTATTTCTTTTTCACTAAAGGATTTAAATAATCCTGAAAATATGCCCATATATCTTAACTCCTATCTTTTAGATTTCTTTTAACACATCATAATTTTACCATAAATAAACGTATAATTAAACATTTCATTAATTCTAAGTATAAATAATATTTTGAAATAAAATATTATTTATATTAATTTTTTATGATTAAATTTTTTATCTATTGATGTCTTTTATTTATTTAAGTTAATTAAATTCTTAATTTTATTTTATGAAATTAGTTTAAATTAACTTAAAATAGTAAAAAAATCAATATCGAAATTACACATATAACTTTTATACATAAAATCTTTTTTATATTAATCTATATTATAAAACAATTATCATTAATCAAATATATAAATTAAAAACTGATCTCACAAAATCGAGTCAGTTTCATTTTGTAAGACCAGTAATTTATCTCATTATCAAAAATATTTAATTGAAATTATTCTTGTTCAATTACCCCAAAATCTCCGTCTTTTCTCTTGTAAACAACAGCTATCTTTGAAGTTTCGGCATCTTCGTATACAAAGAAGTCATGGTTTAATAAATTCATTTGCATAATAGCATCTTCAATAAACATTGGTTTTAATCCTATTTTTTTGTATTTAACCACTTTTTCCTTTGCACCTTCTTGAATAGTAGTTTCATCATGAGGCACTTCTTCAAACCTGATAGATTCTCCAGTTTTTCTAGTTTGCAATTTTGTTTTATATTTTCTAATTTGTTTATCTAGTGCATCTATAACTCTATCGACTGAAGATAACATATCATCTGTCGTTTCTTCCGCTCTTAAAATAGTTCCTTTCTTGAGCCAAATAGTAACTTCTACAGTTTTAAAGTTTCCATATGATGAGAAAGTTGCTCTTGCTTCAACATCGTCGTCGAAGTATCTATCCAATCTTGATAATTTTTTTTCAACGTCTTCCTTAAAATTATCTCTAATGGTTATATTTTTTCCAACATATTCAATTCTCATATCATACCTCCTAATTATCTGTTAACTATTTATTACCCATTTTAATTTTTTTTAACAAAAAAAATAATACAAATCCAAAACTTTAAAATTTGTACTATTTTTTATATTTATTAACTAAAGTTATCAACATTATCCACATTATCCACAATATTAGTTGATAATATGGAAAATTCTTGATTTTTGTTCAGTTTATTTGGGAGGGATTTGTTGATAACTATTATCTTGTAATTAAATTAATATTTATTAAATATTAGGCTGTTCACCTTCAAAAGTAATATTTAATTCTTGTTCTTTACCATCTCTAAATACTGTTATAGTTGATTTATCACCAATACTATAGGTCATAAGCACTTGTTTCAATTCATTCATTGATCTAATTGCTCTATCTCCAATTTTTATAATAATATCATTTGGCATAATTCCAGCTTTGTAGGCAGATGAGTTTTTAATTACATTTCCAACTATTACACCAGCATCAACTCCTAAATTTGAAACTTGATATAATTGTTTATAAATACTTATATCTTTACCCTTAATTCCTATTACGATAGGTGTATAACTTCCGTTATTAATTATTTCATTTACTATTTGTTTTGCTGTATTTGAAGGGATTGCGAATCCTATACCATCTGTATTCCCAGCTTTTACAGTATTGATACCTATTAAATCTCCATCTTTGTTTAATAAGGCTCCACCACTATTGCCGCTATTTATTGATGCATCAGTTTGAATCAATCCTGTCATATCTTGACCAGTTTTTAAAGTTATTGTTCTATTAAGTCCTGATATATATCCTGACGTTAATGTTGATTGAAGATTAAATCCTGTTGGATTACCAATTGCTATAGCTTTATCACCTATTTCTACTTTATCACTGTCTGCAAATATTATTGCAGGTAATCCTGTTTTATCAACTTTTATTACTGCCAAGTCTAATGAAATATCGTGATAAACTAAACTTGCTTTTGCTGTAGAAGTATCTGCAAATATTACTTGAAGTTCACTTTCTTCTTGTTGTACAACATGCGCATTCGTAAGAATATATCCATCCTCACTTACTATTACTCCAGAACCAATCCCAACTTTATCTCCAGTATAGAAAAATGAATCTTGTGCTCCTTTTACAGTTGATTGAATTCCTACGACTGATGGTATTGATTTCTTTGCTACTGCATTTTCAATATTAGCTTCTTCTGAAACATTTATACTAATTGCTTGATTGCTACTACTATTTGAAGCTGTATATTTTTCTTTGTTTATTAGATTATTTGCATATGGGCCTATAAATGATCCCAATATAACTCCAACCATAATCAAGGCTGCAGATTTAAAACCACCAAGTTTTGGTTTATTTTTTTTAATTTGTTCATCTACATAATCTTTATCAACATATTCTTTTCTTTGTCTGTTATTTTTATAATAGCCATTTTCATAATCATTATTTTCATTTTCAGATTTTGATTTATTGAATATTTGATCTTGATAATTATTAGATTCATTAGATTGGCTACTATAAGTATTATTTTCATTATTTGTATCGTTTATCTTTGTTGTATAATCATTATTTTCATTATTCTTGTTTTCTCTTAATTTTTCTTTTCCTAATTCTATGTCTTTTAACCATTGAATGAAATCATCATTGTTATCTGTCATAATTTCCTCCTATCTATCTGATAATTAAAATATACTTATAATATATATACTAATTATGGAAAATATGTTGAAAATGTGAAAATATTTATTCTTTTTAGAAATAATTGATTTTAAATACTTTATAATAATATTATATAAAGAAAACTACCAAGATATATTAGATAATTTAAAATTTCAAAAACATAATCTTTTCTGTAACTTTATCTATAAATTTTTAAAATTCTATAAAAAACACCTTTTGATTTCAAAACCAAAAGATGTTTTATAATTTATTTACTTAATAATCTTTCTATATTATCTCTTACTTCTATTATGCTTTCATCATATAAAACATACATTGATAATTCATACCCTGACATTGCATATGATGGTAGATATTCATAGTATCCATCTAATTCTTGATTTCTAATATCAAATCCAAGATTAAATACATATGAGCTTGCTATATTAAATAGCTTATTAATTGGAATATTTGTACTTACTGATTTTCCTACTACTTTTAAGATTTCTTTCATATTCAATATATTTGAAGGCGTTACTGATTTTTTTAAGATTGCTTTTATTACTTTTTCTTGATTTCTACCTCTATCAAGATCACCGTCAGCAAGTCCATATCTTTCTCTTACGAAATCTAACGCTCCAGCGCCGTCTAAATATATATTACCTTTATCATAAAATTTACCTGAAACTCTAGAAGTAAATGCTTGATCATTATATACATCAATTCCGCCTATAATATCTACTATATCTACAAATGAAGTGAAATTAACTTTTGCATAATAGGACAAATCAATTAATAAGGCATTTGAAATTGTATCCATTGAAGATTTTACACCGTAATTTCCTGCGTGTGTTAATTTATCAAGTTCATTATTACCTTCTCCTGCAATTGGAAGATAACTATCTCTTGGCACTGAAGTTAAAATCCCTTTACCTGTATTTAAGTTCAAACTAGCGATAATATTTACATCAGATCTTGAAACTGTAGATATATCACCTACTACATCCAAACCAGAAAAATATACATTAAATGCATCTGATTTTGCAACTTCTCTAGATACAACTATATTTTCACGATTTGTATCTTTCATTTCTTTATAAGCTATTCCATATAAAATCAAAAATGCTATTTCTATAAATGTTAAAAATAACATAATTAGTAAGGATAAAGTTTTTAGAATTACTTTCCGTCTAGCACTTAAAATCCATAAAACAAGAATGTAAAATAATATTAATATTGCTATTAGTATAAGTCTATGTCTAAAGACAAATAATGAATTAATAAATAGGAAACCGACATATACTGTAGAAAATATAAAGCTAATTAAAAATATTATTCTTAATATATTATATCTCTTTTTCTTATCATAAGAATTAAATCTTTGATTTTTTGAATTGTACATTTGAGTATTCGAGTCATTAATTGATGAATTTTCATAATCAAAATTTGTATTTAAGACTCTTCTTTTTCTATTATCTTTCATATCATCTCCAAGAAAGATCTATTTTAAAACTTCTATAATATTATCTTTCATCATTCTATTATATGGGATTGATACAAAAATGTAAATTAGTAGCAATGATACCACTGAAGATATAGCCCAAGCTTTTAAAGGAATTACATATGATTCAACAAACTTAGATACAACAGATTCATTAAAGGCTAATCCATACACTAAATAACTTATAGCTATGGATAATATCAATGAAATAAATATTGCAAATCCTACTGAAATCATATTTTCATATAATACTATTCTCTTTAATCTTTTATCTTCTATACCTACAGCCTTTAAAAGTGCCAGTTCTTTTCTCCTAGTATATGTGTTAGTGTAGCTTACACTCATAATATTAAGAGCAGATATTGACATTATTAAAAATATAAAACCATATACAAATAATTTTATTATTCCAAATAAAGGTGCTGTTTTCAGACCGATACCTGTTGTAGGATATTTCTTCAAAAGAGCATTTAACTCATATCCTATTCTATAATCATAATCATCTCTATTAATTAATATTCGTGTTCTTGACTCTAATTCTTTGATTTCTGTATTTTGTAGTAATTTTTCATAATTATCTTCAGTCATGAACAAAACTTTCGAATAAACATCTATATTATAGCTTTCAAGCTCTGTGAAATTCTTTTTAATTACGCTCAATTTGATTTCAACATCTTCATTAGTCTTTGAAAAAATATCATAACCTTGTTCTAATACTTGATTTTCAAGAGGAATCAATGTAATTTCATAATTTTCACCTTTCTTATGTTCATCATAATTTGAGGAAAAATATATATTGTTTATATTTCCAAATGTTTTTTCAAAATCTAGATTATCCATAGTCGCAACTTGTATATCTGAAATTATATATTCATTTTTAATTGCGTTATTCGTAATATTTTCTTTCTGAATTAAATTTAATAAATGAATCTTCTGAGTTGATTCTACAGTTATTCCACTTAGATTAGTTAAATCAGATTTTAATTGATTAGCGTATTTATCCAAAGTTAATACACTTCCATAAGTACTTACTTTCTTTTCAACGCCTTCGTAAAGATCGTCTTCAACAAATATTGAAATATAAGAAACAATCGTAAACATAGTTATACTCATAGCTATACTTAAAGTAGCCATTACAAATCTTTTTCTATTTCTATCTATATTCCTTGAAGCAATAAAGCCATCATAAGCTATAATTCTTTTTAATAATCCTGACTTTTTAGGCTTATAATTAGTTTTAATATAATTATTAGCTTTAAGTGCGTCAATCGGTGTTTTTCTAAAAACAAAAATAGCAGACATAATATTTGATGAAAATATTATTAAAAATCCAAATATAGCTGAAATTAAAGGAATAAAATATCCAGCTTTTACACTCAATGTATAAGGACTTATAACAGTAATTTCAACTATTGCCTTATTTACATAATTGAATACTAAATTCATAGCCATAGTCCCAAATAAATAACCTAAAGGAACCGATATAATAAAGTAAATAAGTGAATCTAATAATATCATTTTCAATAATTGTTTATTTGTAAGTCCAACTACTTTTAATAAACCTAAATCTTTTAATCTTTCAACATATGTCGAAGTAAATATATTGTACACAAATACTACTATTGAAATTAAAATAACAATATTTAAGATTCCACCTATTGACATCGTATATAAGCCATAATTTGATTTAAAGAAATTTTTCATTTGAAGTAGGCCTGTATTTATCCAAAGATCATCAACTTTATCCGACTGTTCCAATATTTTATTGATTTCAGCTACATCAGAGTCAATATTATCATAATTCGTAAAAATACCATATACATTATAATTTTTTGAAATATCATTGCTAAGTGTATATAATTGTCCGCTAAAAATTAGATTCTTAGTATCTTGTATATATTCATTGTTTTTTCTCGAGGATTTGTGATATCCAGCTGGTATAAATTCATCGTTATTTGTAATATTTTTACTATTCTCATAGTGATATCCAACTATTGTATAAGTTTTATTTTCAGAAAATTCATTTACTAAAGTTCTTAAGTCATTTTCAGACACATAAAAATCATCTAAATTAGATTCTAATTCTTTCTTATTAATCCCATATTCACTTTCATCTTCGTTATAATAATTGTCTGTTGGATTATATATTGAACTTAGAATTTGATTGTATTCTTCCTGTGTTAATAGCTTATCCCCATTCAATTGTCTTAAATAATTAATTGAAAAAGGTTTTGAAAAACCATATTCACCTTCAAGCGCTCTATTTACACCAACAGAAATGGTATTTCCTAGTTTTTCAAATCCTATACCCATAAATTTCATATCATAAGGTACTAAAATCTCTTTGTCATTTCTAGGCATTCTTCCTTCAACAAGAAATTTTTCTAAAACAAATTCATCAAAAAACGCTTCACTTGCTTCAATGATATCTAAACCAATAAAATAATTTAAATCTAAATTATCATCTCTAAGCTCAGTTCTTGAGATACTTTCTTTCTTTAATTTATAAGAAGTTTTAACATTTCTAATATTGTTAACTTTCGAATCCGTCTCAGGATTGGAATTAACTATTCGAAAATCATAAGCACCTTCTCCACCTATAAAATCATCTTTTAAATTATCTACCAAAGAATAGATGATTGATCCCAATGCCGCTACTGTTGCAACTGATATAGTAATCCCTATGATAGTCAATATTGTTATAATTTTATTCTGTTTTAAATATCTGAGTGTAAGTTTAGAAACTATATTCATCTTAAATACTCGCTATCTTTCCATCTTCTAATTTAATAATTCTATCAGCCGTACTTGCAATATTTAAATCATGAGTAATTATTACAACGGTGATTCCATATTTCTTTGCAAATAATTTTAATAAATCCATAGTTTCTTGTGAATTTTTCTTATCTAAATTTCCTGTTGGTTCATCAGCAAGTATAATTTCAGGATTATTAGCTAAGGCTCTTCCTATTGAAACTCTTTGTTGTTCTCCACCAGATAATTGATTTGGAAAATGATTTATTCTGTCTGTTAATCTCAAAACTTTGATAATTTCCTCAATCATTTTTTCATCAACTTCCCCATTATCTAAAGATGCTGGAAGTTCAATGTTTTCTTTAACATTTAAAACAGGGATATTATTAAAAAATTGAAATACAAATCCTATACTTCTTCTTCTAAAAATAGCTCTTTCGTCATTGGACATTTTGTAAATGTCTTTTCCGTTTATTATAACCTTACCACTTGTAGGATTATCAAGTCCACCAAGCATATGTAATAGTGTTGATTTTCCTCCACCACTTGCTCCAACAATTGCAACAAACTCCCCTTCTTCTATTTCAAGATTCACATCTTTGACAGCATGAACTGGATTGGCATCACTATAAACTTTATTTAAATTTTCAGTTCTTATAATTTTCATTCTACTCCCCCTAAATAAATACTACTTGACTGAGATTACAATTTGATAACATTAGCTTTACAATATTGTTATATTATTCAGGTAAAAATAAAATATTAAATTGAACACCATCTTCATTGTTTTGTACTGTTATTGTACCACCCTGACTTTCTATAATGTTTTTAGCTAAATTTAGTCCAATTCCAATTGATTGGGTGTTGGTGTTATTATTTGATTTGTAAAATCTTGTAAATAATTTTGTCAATTCCTCTGGTTCAATTAAATTACCTTTATTTATAACTTCTATCTTAGTCATTGCAAGATTTACGGAATATTTAATTTCTATATCCGTATTTTCAAAAGCATGCTCGGTAGCATTTTTAACGATATTCAATAGTGCTTCACTAGTCCATTTATAATCTAAATTAACTATAGTATCTAAATCTCCAGTATTTACTATTCTTAAATTTTTATTATTTAAATTTCCTTTTAAAATATTTTCAAAATTTTCAGACAAATTAGCAATAGGAAAATCTTCGTTATTAAACTGTATTGTTTTAGCTTCAAATTTAGCTATTTTTAATAAAGATGAAATTAGCCAATTAAGCCTTTCTATTTGACCTTGGCTTAATTCTAAAAATTCTTTTTGATTAATTTGTAAATTATCAGAATCAATCAAAATTTCGTTATACATATTAAGAGCAGCAAGAGGAGTCTTAATTTGATGAGAAATATCTTGAAGAGATTTTCTCAATTTTTCTTGTTCTTTTTCTAGCACTTCATAATTTCTTCTTATTGATAGACCAAGCTTATTAAATCTATTATTCAAATTAGAAATAATATTTTCATTATTTTCCTTTAATCTTATATTGAATTTTCTATTTGTTATAGAATCAATAAAAACATCAATAGATTTTATATATTTCTTCTGTTGATGTCTTAAATATAGATAATTACTCAATTGTAATATACATAAAAATATAATTGCAATATATGTATATACTAGAAAAACATTACCATTTACTTCATCGCTTGGAATATTAATTTCACTTACAATATTTCTTAATCTTGAATTGTCAGCTGTAATTATTTCATTTGCTAAATTTTCATCTTCATTTAATTTTAATCTAAGATCAAAAAAAACATCTTCTCTTATTTCATTTTCAGTTTGTTTTATATTTTCTCTAATGACATTATTTATAAAAATACTAAATAACAAAATAAATAATACATTAAAAAGAAATACACGAATGTATTTCTTTACTTGTATCAAAACCATTATTTAACCTCCATGACCCACATGTATCCAAAACCTCTTTTGGTTGCAATATATTTTGAATGCATTGAATGATCACCTAATTTATCTCTTAATCTGTTAATATATACAGAAATTGTTGAATAACTTTGAAATTCCACATCTGAGTCCCATAAAAATTCTAATAATTTATCTCTGCTCAATATTACATTATAATTATCCATCAAATAGTTAAGTAGTTTATATTCAGTTTGTGTAAGATCGAGAAGTTTTCCATTTTTATATACCTTTACGGAATGAATATCTACAACTAAATCTCCAGATTCTCTAAAGTTAGATACTTCTTCTTCATATCTTTTTAATATCAATTTAAGTCTAGCGTTCAAAACTTTTAAATGAAATGGTTTAGTAATATAGTCCTCTGCTCCTAAATCGAATCCCTTTAAAATATCTTTCTCTTCATCCAAGGCAGTTAAAAATACAACCGGGATAGTTTTATCTTTTATTTTATCCATAATTTCATAAACATTTCCATCTGGCAAAGTTACATCTAATATAGCAATATCGAAACTATTCTTACTCAAAATTTCTCTAGTTTCTCTAATAGTTTCAGTATGAGTCACATGATAACCTTCTTTATTTAAATAATAAACTAAACCTACGCTTAATGATTTATCATCTTCAACTAATAATATCCTATACATAACTTCCTCCATAAATAATCCATTAATATATTAATAATATATCATACTTTTAATGAATCATGAGTATAGAAATTTCCAATTAAAAATTTTTTTATATCCAAATTTCTGATTAATCAACAAGCCCAAAATGTTTCAAAGCTTTATAAATACCTTCATTATCATTATCATCTGTTATATATGTCGCTACTTCTTTTACTCCTTCTTGAGCATTTCCCATTGCTACACCATATCTAGCATATTCTACAAGTTCTTTGTCATTCATTGAATCTCCAAATGACATCATTGTTTTTGAATCTAGATTTAGTTGTTTTAATGCGTATGCCTTATTTGATTCAGGTCTTACAAATTCCATAAAATATGGTGAAGTTTGTACAACATGCACTCTATCTTCAAATAATTCTTTATATTCATTTATAGTTTCTTCAATAATCTCTGGCTCAACAATTGTAAGTATCTTATTGACGTGTTCATCAATATAATCTTCAATAGCATCGACTTCTTTTAATAAATAATTTCCCGCTCTTGCTTCTTTTTCCATAATATTTAATTTTTTACCATTTAATCTTATTTCACCAGCATATACATCTTTTACTAAAAAATAATCCCCCGATTCTACCATTGGTTGAATTGGCTTGCCATTAAAGGATTTTAATATTTCTTGAACTAAAGATTTTTCTATTGGTGTATCATAAATATTTTTATGATTTTTTGTATCATAAGCAATAGAGCCATTGTTTGATACAATAATTCCTTCATGCTCTTCAAGCCTTAATTCACTCGCAAGATTTAGCATTGATTTAATCGGTCTACCAGACGCTAACAAAATATGGATGCCTTTATCTTGAAGTTCAAGTAATGCTTTTTTAGTCTTTGGCATAATATTAGAATTACTATCTAATAAAGTACCATCTATATCTAAAGCTATTGATTTAATTTCTGTTTTTTTCATAATACTCCTTAATATATTTGATTTTTTCTAAAAAAATTATTCAATATTTAAATAAAAGGAAGTAAGTAGTAAACTATTTTCAAAAAATCGAATTTTAGGTCCAACTTTTTAAATCAGTTCAAACTTACTTCCTTATATTATACTATATATTTTTTTGATTAATTACTCTTCATTAGTTCATCCACATATGATGTAATTTCTTCGTCCTTTTCTATTTCTGCTATTTTGTCTGCAAATTGTGGTAAATATTTTTTATGAGCATATAGTAATTCATCTAATAATCTTTTTGCAAGTTTTCCACCTGGTACCAATGGATTGATTGTAAATGCATGTAATGCTGCATTGTAGTCACCGTCTATTGCAGCTCTGATTACAGTTTCTTCCATTGCTTTCATGATTTGTAGTGTTCCTCTTGCTGCCGGCATTAGTCTGCCCCAATTTTCAACATTTGCACCTCTTGCATCTATATTAGCAGAGATTTCTACTATACAGTCGTATGGTAAATCTTCAATCGCTCCATTGTTTCTTGTTGATACAGTCATAAGTGTACCTTTATCATTAACAATAGATGCTATAATTTCACAAGCTGCATCAGAATAGTGTGTACCACCTCTTTGTGTTAACTCTTCTGGTTTATAATCTAAATTTGGATCTTTGTATAATTCAAATAATCTTTCCTCTGTTTTCTTAACAACTTGCGCTCTTGTTTCACCTCTCTTGAATGCTTCAATTGAATCTTGTAGCATTTCATCTTCTATATAGTAATATCTATGATATGAGCATGGTAAAAGTTTTAAATCTCTTAATTGTTCAATATGGTAATTAGCTTGGTGAATGTTTTCAACTTCTTGTCCACCCTTTGTATTTCCATACACGGCTTCAATTACATCTTCTGTAATTTCATTACCTTCCTTATCCCAAACTCTATGCCAGTGGAAGTGATTAATTCCAGCAAATCTGAAATGTAAATCGTCAACCTCAACACCCATTGCTTCTGCTTCATTTGTCATTAAATTTATTGGAACATTACAAAGACCTATTGTCTTTTCCCATCCAAAATGTTTTATAGCTGCTTCTGTAACTATTCCTGCTGGATTAGTAAAATCGATTAGCCATGCATTAGGACATTGTTCTCTCATATCATCAATGATTTGTCCAATAACTGGTATAGTTCTAAATGCTTTGAACATTCCACCAGCACCATTAGTTTCTTGACCTAATACTCCATGAGATAGAGGTATTCTTTCATCTTTTACTCTGGCATTTAAAAGACCTACCCTAAATTGCGTTGTGACAAAATCTGCATCTTTAAGAGCATTGTATCTATCTAAGGTAAGAGTTACTTTCCAATCAAGACCTGCAGCCTTAATCATTCTCTTAGCCATCTCACCTACAATATTTAGCTTTTGTTCTCCGTCCGGTATATCTACAAGTACTATTTCACCAATATTTAATTGGTCTTTTCTTAAAATATATCCTTCTATTAATTCAGGTGTGTAAGATGAACCGCCACCAATTGTAACTATTTTTAACTTCTTAGACATAACTCACTCCTTATTTTAACAATAATTAATCTAAATCTTGACCGTTTGATTCTATAACTTTCTTGTACCAATCAAATGATTTTTTCTTAGATCTGTTTAATGTACCATTACCGTAATTATCTCTATCCACATAGATAAATCCATATCTCTTCTTCATTTCACCAGTTCCTGCTGAAACTAAGTCAATTGGACCCCATGTTGTATAACCAAGTAAATCAACACCGTCTAATTCTACTGCATCACGCATATTTTTAATATGATCTCTTAGATAATCAATTCTATAATCATCTTCTACATATCCATTTTCATCTGGAGTGTCCACTGCTCCAAGACCATTTTCAACTACAAATAATGGTTTTTGATATCTATCATAAATATCATTTATTGTAATTCTAAAGCCTAGTGGATCTATAGCCCAACCCCAATCAGTTTTTTCTAGATATTTATTTTCAGCTGAACTCAATAAATTTTCTTCTGTAGCTTTTACAGTTTGATCGCCTGTTGCAACTCTTGTTGAATAGTAAGAGAATGAAATAAAGTCTACTGTATTTTCTGCTAATAATTTCTTATCTTCTTCAGTAATTTCAGGTAAAATTCCTTCTCTTTCCAATTCTCTTAATTTATATTCTGGATATTTTCCTCTTGATTGAACATCTACGAAGAAATAATTATCTCTGTTTGATTTTTGAGCTGCTAATACATCTGTTGGTTTACATGTTAATGGATAATATGTACCTGCCGCTAACATACAACCAATCATTGCATCCGGGTCAATTTTTCTTAAAACTTTTGTAGCTATTGCTGATGCAAGTAATTCATGGTGAATTGCTTGATATTGTACCTTTTTAGTATTTTCACCTTCTTCAAATACAAGACCTGCACCCATAAATGGAGCTGCTAAAATTATATTGATTTCATTAAATGTTAACCAATATTTTACTTTACCTTTGAATCTTGTAAATAATGCTGTAACTAATCTTTCGTAAAAATCTATGATTTTTCTATTACGCCATCCACCATATTCTTTAATTAAATGAACTGGAAAATCAAAATGAGTAATTGTTACTAAAGGTTCAATTCCATACTTGTGACATTCATCAAATATTTTTTCATAGAATTCTAAACCTTTTTCATTTGGTTCAGTTTCATCACCATTTGGGAATATTCTTGTCCAAGCAATTGAAAGTCTATAAACTTTGAATCCCATTTCTGCAAATAATTTTATATCTTCTTTATATCTATGGTAATGATCGATAGCTTTCTTTGCAGGATAAAATTCACCTTCTTCAAATTCAAGCATTTTTCTTTTACCTGTGATTACTTCAAATCTGCTTTCACCAACTGGACATAGATCAACATTGGCTAAGCCTCTGCCGTCTTCATTATAAGCGCCTTCTAATTGATTAGCAGCTGTAGCTCCACCCCATAAAAAATCTTTTCTAAAACCCATTTTTACTCCTTAATTTTGATTTATATAAACGTCTATTTGTTAATTAATCTTTATTATTGTGCTGCATTTTCTTCTTGTTCTTTTAATAATTTCTTATCGTATGCTTTTAAGAATGGATAGTAAACTAACGCAGCTGCTATAGCACATATTACTGCCACAACTGCAGCTTTCCAGTCCCCACCAGTTCCTATAAATGCACCTATACCTGCTGGTGTTGGCCATGGTTGTTGTGCAATTAATGGTTTAATTATTCCAAGTGAAATTGAGAAATATGCAATAGATGCTGAAACCATTGGTGCTAGTATAAATGGAATAGCCATAATTGGGTTATATACTATTGGTAGACCAAATAAAATTGGTTCATTAATATTAAATAGTCCTGGTACAAGTGCTGCTCTACCAAGAATTTTTAATTGTTCACTCTTTGCTATAACTGCACACATTAAAATCAAACCTAATGTTGAACCAGATCCACCTAAGTTTACGAATGCATTATAAAATTCACCAGCTAATGGAATATTTGCTCCAGCTTGATTAGCTGCCATATTTGATAAAACGATTGGTGTAAGCAATGAAGTAATTATTGTTGCACCATGAATACCTACTAACCATAAAGATGAAATTAAGAAGAATATTATCAATAATCCGATATATGAGTTAGCAATATTTATAACGAAACCAAATGGAATTGCAACAATATCAAATAAGTCTGTTCCTAATGCTACTAAACCACCATTAATGAAAAATACTGCAAATGCTACGATTGCTGCTGGTATCAAAGCTGTAAATGATCTTGCAACTCCTTCTGGAACTTCTTCTGGCATTTTAATGATTAATTTTCTTTTAACACAGACTTTATATATGTTTACTGCTAACCAAGATACAATTATTGCTGTAAATAAACCAGTTGCTCCAAATCTTGATATACCGTCAGCTCCTACGCCCCAACCATTTATGATACCTGCTTCTGGATCATGTAATAATGAAAAACCGCCTTCTTTTGCAAATTGAGGTATAAACATCATATATGCAAATAGTGATAATAACATACCGTTAATTGGACTTAAATCACAATCTTCTTCTTCATCAATAATTCTTGTATATTCATATGAAATTACAAGTAAGAAGTATAAAGCTACAATACCGATAGAAGCTTTGTTTGCAAGCATGTATACATCTGAAACTTTGAAGAATGTTGCTTCAAAAAAACTGTTAAGGAATGGCATTGTAAGTGGTAAAACATTCAATACTAAGAATAGTGAACCTACTATTGTAAATGGTATGGAAGCCATACCTGCTGCTGTAATTGCTCTAACTAATCTCAATTGAGATAATTTGGTCATTGGACCCATTAAATTTTTTTCTAAAAAATTAAACATTTCGCCTCCTATAGTTATATTTTCTATTTAATGTTAAATTTTTGTTTTATTTTATAGTTTTTATATAATATAATTATAGCTAACGCTGTATTTAAGCCAAATAAGCCTAGTGGAACATATACATTTGAAAAATATGGAAAATATTTTTTGTAATTAATAATAGATAATATAATTAATACTAAATCTATTATCACGGATATTTTAAGTACTCTATCTGTCCATTTCATCTTATCGTAATTATTCTTTTCCATAGATAAGAATTGATCCGCAAAACATATTATATAAATAACAAGTTTTATTATTGGTATAAATAGCAATTTCGGAGTTCCTAAATACACCATATATAACCAATATAAATTAATTACGCATAACATTGCTGTTGCATATCTGGTTAAAGTATATCTACTGTAAACTAGAGCCTTAT
Organism: Bacillota bacterium; assembly: GCA_023442495.1. Taxonomy (GTDB): domain Bacteria; phylum Bacillota; class Clostridia; order Tissierellales; family Peptoniphilaceae; genus Helcococcus. The sequence goes on along the minus strand of JAEZZB010000028.1, from coordinate 3,499 downwards.
CATATCTTTCTTTGTAAAATTCTTCTAGGCTTTTTTTCTTTTTTGACATAATCTATCCAATATTTTCTTCAACTACTTTCGCTAATTTTTCAATTCCCATTGGTATAGGAGCATATGCTTGTATAGGAATTAAAACGATTGGTCTACCAACCTCATCTGCATATTTTTTGAACTTTTCATAATACATTTTTGCTTGAGGGCTAATTAAGTATAAATCAAATTCTTTATTCTTGATTGCTTTTTCACCATTTGCATGTAATGTAGCGTCAAGTTCAATATCTACACCTTTTCCTTTAAAGTATTCTGTTACTTTTTTAGCCATCAATGAGCTAGACATTCCAGCTGCACATATAATTAAACCTTTTTTCATTTCTTTCTCCTTTATTTTTTGTCTATATTATTTATTTTTGTATACTTCAACAAATTCTTCTGCTAGTTCTTTTACAGTCATTCCTGTCATCAAATGATCTTGAGCATGAACCATTAACAAGCTAATTTCATTTTTTTCACCAGAAACTTCTTTTTGAATTAATTCAGTTTGTACTTTATGAGCCTTTAAAAATTCTTCATTAGATTCATTAAGTAATTTATAGGCTCTATCAAAATTTCCTTTTTTAGCTTCTTGAATAGCTTCCATCGCTAAAGATCTTGCTTGCCCTGAATGAACAATGATTTCCATTACAACTTCTTCGTATTGCATATGTCCTCCTTTAAATTATTTTTCCTTACATTTATATAATAGTTTGAATCGCCTATTTTATTAAGACATGCTTTTTCATTTTACTTGGAAATTGTTTGGAAATATTTTTTTGAAAATTTAAACTTAAAAAAGCTCTAGATAAAATCTAAAGCTTTACAATGTTCTTCTAAATATATTTATAATTTCTTCTGGTCTTTTTGCTGAAATCAATTCATTTACGGACTGTTTGCTGTCTATTAAATTAAGTATTTTTTTGTACATTATTTCCAAGTAATCTGGCCCGTCTTTTTCGACATTTAGTAATATTACTAACTGAACCTCATTATTTCCCCATCTGATAGGATTTTTAAGTGTAGCAATAGTTAAAAATGTATCATCTGTTATACATTCAATTGGGTGTGGAACCGCAACTAAATTCCCATAAGATGTTGGAAGTACCGATTCTCTTTTTAGCACTAATTCTTCAAGAATTTTTGGCGCTTTTTGCTTTCTTACAAGTTCTTTAGATAAAAAATGTATAACTTCTTCCATCGTCTTTAAATCTTGATTTAAATAAATATCACTTATATCTAAATAATCTAATTTATCTTTTTGATATAAATTTTCATTACTTGAAATTTTATTTCTGTTTTTAACAAATTCTTCAATCGCTTCAAAACTTACATCTCCCAATATATCTTTAATATAAATATATGGTAATTTTGAAGGATATGACCCTTTCATAAAATGCGGATATGGAATTGTTGAAATAATTAAATCTAAATTTTCATTTTTGAATTTGTCAATATTATATAGCTCTGAAGTACCAACAATTTTAATTTCATCCTTAAATCTCGCTTCAAGCTTATATTGAAGAAGTTTTGAAGTACCGACTCCAGTAGTACATACAAGTAATGCTCTTATTGGAGATTTCTCTAATTTATGTCGCTCAATTGCAGTACCTATATGAATAGCTAAATATCCAAGTTCATCATCATTAAAATCTATCCCTAATCTATTATTTATGATTGCCCCGCTGATTTTAGCTGCTTCAAAAGGAAGTATGTAATTTTCTTTTATAGACTCAAGTAACGGATTTCTGATGTTGAGACCATTTCTATATCTATATATTGCCGGCTTAATATGTAATAATACTGCTTGAAGAAACTCTTTATCTTTAGTTAAATCAAAACCTAAATATCTTGATAATTCAGCCATTATTTCATATACTAATTCAATATTTTCATCATCTTCTTTATCCAATAATGAAGCATAATTTCTAGAATTAACTATTAGTTTTGTTCCCATTAAATGCATTCCAATATAAGTTATTTCATCAGTTGGAAATTCGATATCAAATCTTTCCTCGATATCATTAATAATATTAATAGCAATTTGATATTCGTCATTACTATTAAAATCCGCCTCTATCTTTGTTTTAAAATATTGATTCATTTGAATACGCTTAATAGCTATCGCAATATGTATAACAAGATTATTCAAAATATCATCAGATATTTTTATAGATGATTCATTGATGTTTTTGACTACTATAGTATATATATCATCTAGGATTTCATCATCAAACAAATCTCCGATACCACTATTAAATCGTGCAAAATTAAATGTGTTAATTTCATATATTAAATTGGAAATACAATTTCTTATTTCTTTTTCATTACCAACAATTTTCATTCCATAGTTTGGCTTAAAATCTAATTCTAAATTATAATCTTCCAAATTAGTTCTAACTTTTTTAATATCATTTTTAATTGTTGACATGGAAATGTACATCTCATCAATCAAGTCTTCTAGTTTTATATATTCATTTGCAAATAAAAATCTTAATGAAATATATATAATTCTATTTCTAGGCTCAGAAAAATCGAACTCGAAATTTAGCAAGATATCCTTTTCAAATTCTGTAAATTTAGACTTATCAGTCGCATTTAGAAAGTATTCATTATCACTGTTTTTATCGATACATGCTGAATATTTACAAAGTATTTCATTGATAGTTTTAATATCATTTCTAATTGTACGACTAGTTACTCCATACTTATCACTTAAATCGTTTATCGTTAAATAACTGTTTGATAAGTCAAAAACTATTTGTTTTTGTCTTTGAAACATATTAGCCTTCTTTCTAAAATTTTATAATGTTTTTACAAATAAAGGTCCCACTAGCTTTATAAATACCTTTAATGAAATATTGAATACAATAATACTGATAATCGTACCTTCTCTAATTTGCAATGTCGTTGACAATAATAAAGTTGATAGTAAACATATTATAACTGAAACTATATCTAATAATAGTCTAACATTTGAAAATTCAAATGTGCTTACTTTAGCTACTGAAGATGAAAATAATTCTGGAGGCATTGCAACAATGTCTAAAATAACTAAAAATGATATTGAAAAAGCTGCTACTATATTACCTAATACAAAAAATGTCAATTTTGTCCAATATAAAGTCAAGTTAAATTGCAATATTTTATATAAAAAGAAATTAATAACAAAGCCAAATCCAAATATTATTGGAATTTGAATCCAATATGAAAATTTGAATTTTTTTCTTAGGATAGCTATTTGTAAGACTATCATTACTAAATTTGATAAAATAGATGCTGTACCAAATTTTAAACCCGTTAGTTGTGAAATAGTTGCACTTAAAGCATCCCATGGTCCCAATCCAATATCTGACTTCACCATAATAGATACCCCTAGTGCAAGAACAATCAATGCTAAAATTGAAATTATTAAATATTTTACATATTGGTTTTTATTAATATCTGTATTATTTTCATTCATTTTTAC
>JAEZZB010000004.1 GCA_023442495.1 Bacillota bacterium | reverse complement strand
ACTGGGTCAATAAAGGACAGAAGTGTTTGGTATATGATAAAAGATAAATTGAATTATAATTTAAAATATAAAGATTCAATTCATTTTGTTATTGCTAGTTCTGGAAATGCAGGTATAAGCTTATCATATTTCTGTAAATTATCTAATAATAAATGTAGTATTTTTGTATCTAAAAATATCGAAGAATCGAAATATAAAATTTTGAAGAAATTAGGAGCGAATGTTGTTGTTTGTGACGGTGAAAACTCAACATTACCCAATGGTTGGGTTTATGAAAGTTTTAATTTTTTTGATCGACTAAATACAAAGAATAAATATTATATTGATCAATTTAATAATGAATTAAATGCAAAGGCACATTATGATGGTACAGCAGAAGAAATATTTTCTTACTTTAAGGATATAAACGATAAGTTAGATTATATTTTTATTGGAATTGGAAGTGGTGGAACAGCAGAAGGAATTCAAGAATATATTGACGATAATAATTTAGATACAAAAGTAATAATATGTGATCCGTATGGTGGTATATTTTATGATACTTTTTATGATAATCCAATTTTTTATAAAGATCATAATATTGAATCTATTAGTGATTCTTTTGTACCATACAATATAAAAGATATAAAAAAATTTTATAAAGTTGTACAATTTGAGGATAATATATTACACAGTGGAAGAGAAGAATTATTGAAAGATGTTAAACTTTTAGCAGGTGATGTTTTATCTTTTGTTTACGCATCTATAATAAGATATATTGAAATGAATAATTTAATAGGAATGAATATTCTCATGATTAACACTGAGGATGGTTTTAGATGAAAAAATATGTAACGACAATAATTGTTAATTCTGATAATAAATTAATAACACTATCTTTATTAACTAATAATATTTTGGTTAAGAAATATATTTTTAAGAGTAAATATGAAATGTCGTATATATCGAAAAGAATTTGCACTATGACAATGCTTAGGTGGGCTATTTGCGAAAATATTAAAACTGATTTTCATATACAAAATTATTCATTGGATGATAGTGAAGAAAAGTATCTAAATTATGAAATTGATTTATTGTTAAAATTAATTTCTAAAATTCTAAACCAGGAAATTGATGTATATAATCCAAAATTGATATTTGATAGAACTAAAATTAATGTTCTAGATAACATAAAATATAAAAATGATGTAATATCACTAGGTTTTTCAGACGGAAAAGACTCTATTTGTTGTGATCTCTTACTAAAAAAAGCTGGATATAAAATTGAAACATTTACTTTTGATTTTGATGATAAGGAATTCAAGAATGACTTTCATACTTGTATATCTATATATAATGAAGAAATATCTGATTATATTTCAACTGAGAATGTTTTTACAATAAATGATACCCCTTATTATCAAGAAGAAGACATGCATATCATATACATAGCACCAATTCTATTAAGTAAAAGTAAAATGTATTATACTAAAATATGTTGTGGCATTCAATGGGATATGTTATCACTATTTGATAAGAGTATTACAATATCTGAATCATATGAATCTATGCAAAATTTAATTTCTTTTGTTAGAAATATGGGATTTATTAATTTTGGAATTATTTTACCTCTTTCATCAATATCTTCATTTGGAGTATATAGAATTTTGGTAGAAGAATTTGGTCTTTCTAAATTAGATGATTTTAATTCATGTTGGGTATCAAATCCACCATGTGGAGTTTGTTTAAAATGTAAGAGAGTTAAGTTTACTAAAAATATTTTAGAAGTATGTATAAATAAAGATTATAACAACCTATTAGAAATAATAAATAAAAATAATATACCGATAGATTATTTGTTTGGTTCAGAAAACATAGATTATTTAATTAAAAGCTTAAATGAGAATAATTTAAGAGATATATCTAAGGATTTATATATTAATGATATTAATTCTAATTATGATTTGAATTTTTCAAAATTAATATAAAGGGAATATGACTTTAATAAAATATTAAAGTTAGATGAATAGTTATGAATGAATTATTAAAAAAATATAATGATATTATAATTAAGAGATCAGATAAACCGATGTTGAAGTTATATAATGGCGAAATATTGACTTATACTGAATTTGATAATAAAGTAAATTTATTAGCAAATCATTTAATAGATACGTTTTTTGGTGAAAAAATTATACCAGTAATATCTAACGATAATTTAGATTATTTAATAACTATGATTGCTTGTTGGAAAGTAAATAAAATTTATTTTCCAATCAATTATAATACACCACCTATAAAATTTGAAAATACCTTATTATCTATAGGTTCCAAGTCTATTTTGAGTAGAAACTATAATGAAGATATTAAAAATATTAATAAAATTTATTTTGATTTTACGAAGAAAGAAAGTTTAAAATTAAAAAATGATGAAATAACAAATATCGCATATATATTAGCGACTTCTGGAACTACTGGTAATCCTAAAATGGTGCAGATAAGTTTTAATAATCTATATTGGTTATTAGAGTCAATGAATGAAATTGTTCCATTTACTAAAGAAGATACATTTATTATTTCTACTCCACCACAATTTGACGTTAATTTCCATGAAATGCTTTCTTTTATTTTGGGTGAAGGTCTTTTACAATTTATAGAACCTGGAACACCTATTCAACAATTTAAGAGATTAGTAGATATATTGATAAATGATAATATCACTCATGTAGCACTTTCTCCTACAACATTAAAGAAGATTCTTTCAATGACTAAAGATAAAATTGGACAGTCAAAGTTAGAAAATATTATTTTGGCTGGTGAAGTTTTACCCGTCAATGTTGCAAATAATTTGACCTCATTAATTCCTAATGCAAACATATGGAATTGTTATGGGCCAACGGAAACCACTGTTTATGCTACTGGCTATAATATAAGATCTCATGTAGATAATTTAACTGTTCCAATTGGTACGGCATTAAGAGGTGCAGATATTAAATTTTATAAATCAAATGAAATAAATGATGTCGAAGGGGAAATATTAATAGGTGGTGGAGGAGTTGGCCTAGGATATTTAAATAATGAAATTTTGACTAAAGAAAAGTTTATATCATTCAATAATGTAAAATACTATAGAACTGGGGATTTAGGATTTAAGCAAAATGGATTAATTTATTTTCAAGGTAGGGAAGATAGACAAGTTAAAATTAATGGTATTAGAATTGAGCTTGATGAGATTGAACAAGCTATACAGTCACAATTAGATAAATTTGTAAATTTCAGTGTTGTAAAAATTGACAATAATCTAGTTCTATTTTCTGATCAAGAAATAAATTATGAAGTATTAAAAAAATCCATTATAAATCGATTGCCTGAATATATGATACCAAAATATTTTTGTAAAGTTGATGAAATGAAGGTAACTGCAAGTAATAAACTTGACACTGAATACTTAAAAAATAGATTTAATCAACAATTTATAGATGACAAATTAGAAAGAAACTATTTACATGATGATATATATAAAATAATAAGTGACATTTTTTCAGATTCTTTAGTAAATGATGACACAAACTTATTATTACTATCTTCAATGGATTCTCTAACACAAATAGAATTAATAATGTCATTGGAAGAAGTATTTAAAATAGATTTGCCAGATGATTTTATTAAAAGACATAAAACTATCAAAGAAATAAGACAATACATTGAATCACAAAATTATGAAAATATATTAAAAAACAGTGATATTAGCCCGAATTTATCTGAATATCAGTTAGATAATGTATATTCAATTTATAAGAATATAAGAAGTTTGAATAATTATATTATCAATCAAGGTAAATTTGTAGTTAAAGATACTTCTTATTTACAAAAAGCATATCTGGTAGATGATTTTAAGCAGGTACTAGAATTAAAGGTTTCTTTACCTAATAGTTTCAAATCTATTTCTCAAATCAATGAATTAATTTATAAACTTATAGAGAAAAATGAATTATTAAGATCAATTATAAATGAAAAGCATGAATTAGTTATTTACCAACCATATAATTACAAGGTATCAGCTATTTCCAAGTCTTTAATAACATCATTAAAAAATAAAATAATTAAAGACTTAGAAAATGAAATATTAAATAAAATTTTATGGGAAGTATATTTTGATGACGTCAATAGTGAATTGTATTTCTTTATAAATCACTTAATCACTGATCAATATTCTATTTCGATAATTGAAAAAGATATTTTAACTCTAGTAGAAGGTATGGATTTAATTATCAATAATACATTTAGCGATTTTGTTGATTTAATTAACTATAATAGCTCTATGAATACACTTGAAAAAATATTAGACAAAGGTTTTGATAAAGTAGAAAAAGATAATTTTTACAATATCACATATAATAATCATTCAAAATATTTTAGTGTTAAAACTCCTTATAAAAATAATTATGATAATATCGTCTATGGAAATTACGTTCTTTCACAATTATTAGCGAAGTCGCAAAACAGAAATAATGTGTCTGGTTCAACAATAATAAATATAAGAGAATTTAAAATTAATGATTGTAATGTAAGTTTCAATGATACATTTGGTGATTTACATTCAACTATTCCAGTGATATTTAATAAAGGTGATAGTGAAGAAGAGTTTAAGAAAAATTTTGATGATATCTATGATTATTTTCTAAAAGGCGATAATATTAATAACACCATTTATAAAAATTATCCTAATATACCGTCAAAATTTAAAAAATATGAATTATATTTAGACGATAATTTAAAATTTAGCAATAATTTTTTAGGTGCAATTCGTGAAAAAGATTTAGATAAAATAGTTAGAGAACTTGAAAGCGAACAATACTCGCTTAATAATTTTTCAAATATAAAACTATATATAACATTCTTTTTGTGTGGTGACGAGTTAATATTTGTACCAATAACGCAAAATTTATTAGATATTTAAGTTTAAGAGGTATATTGTATGAAACAGTATAATTACGTTAAATTGATTATTAATAGAATATTGGATCAAATTGGAAATGTCTTTTATGACTATGCAAATGCTGTTTGGATAGCTTCTATGGGTTCATTAGGTCAAAAATTTCTAGGGATTTATCAAATAACAGAAACCATAACATCTATAATATTTAATCCCATTGCTGGTGCCGTAGCAGATAATTCGAAAAGAAAAAAAGTCATTTTAATTACGGATATAATTAGTGCATTTATATGTATATTGATATCCATAATAGCTAATGATGATTTACTTTTATATGGAATAATCGTAGCAAATATTATTCTTTCAATAACTTATGCATTTTCTAGCACGACATTTAAATCCATAGTTCCAAATACTATTGAAAAAGATAGAGTTTTATCATTTAATTCAACAGTAGAAACCATACTTCAAATAATGAGCGTCATATCACCATTGATGACATTTTATATTTATAATGCTTTTGGTATTAGAGTAGCATTATTTATTAATGGAATTAGTTTTATAGGGTCATTTTTTGTTATTTTATCTATTAAAGAAGAAGAGACTGATGAGGAAACGGAGGATGATATAAATTTGAAAAAAACTTTTTCAGAATTATTACACGATATAAAAGATGGTATGAAATACATAATTGTAAATAAAGATTTGCTTGAACTTTTAATTTTATCTGCAATTATTAATTTTTTCCTGTCCTTTTATAATTTTTTACTTCCATTTTCAAACACGATATTTGGACATGCAGATATGTATTCAAAATTATTGACATTTGGAGCGATAGGCTCGATTGTAGGAGCTTTCACATCTAAGTTTATTCCAAATACCAGAAAATACTTATTAATTTCATTGGGATTTTGTGGAGCAGGAATTGTTGTTATAGCGTTGCCGAGTTTTTACTCAATATCTTTATTAATATCATATATCGGCAATTTATCCTCAATGGCATTTTTGACTATATATAATATACATTTTGTTAGCAGAATTCAAAATCATGTATCCGATGAATATCTTGGCAGGGTATTTTCAACAGTATTTACAGTGGCAATATTGTTTATGCCGATAGGTACTTTTGTAATATCAATGATTCCGTTAGTTTATTCAGGATTGATGTTTTTGATTGTAGGATTGACAATTGTGTTTTTATCTGCTCTAACTTTGTCGTTTAGATGATTATAAAAATTCAATTTTAATATAGTATATGATATAATTCATTTTTATGGAGGCTATATGAAAACTGCAATATATCATACAACGGACATGCATGGGCATGTATTTCCAACTAATTATGTTGAGTATCAAAATCTTGGAATGTTAAAAATATTTTCATATATTAATAATGATGAAAAAAAATATGATGGTAAATTGCTTCTTGAAGGGGGAGATTTGATCCAAGGAACAGTCCTTACAAACTTTCTTTCAAAAAGCAGTTATTTACCAAATCCTATTCTTCAAATTTGTGAAATGACAGGATATGATGCATATATTATGGGAAATCACGAATTTAATTATGGACTAGAACATTTGAGAAATTCATATAAAGAAGTAAGTTCTAAAATATTAAATTCTAATATTGAAAATTTAGGGTTTGATTCAAAACCATATAATATATTTGATATTAATGGGTATAAGATTGCTGTATTTGGTGCTACTACAACATATATTCCTAATTGGGAACAAGAAAAAAACATTGAGGGTCTTAAGTTTAAAAATCCAATTGATGAATATGCTAAATACGAGAAAGAAATGAAAACTAACTCAGATATGATAATTGTTTTATATCATGGTGGTTTTGAAAAATCATTAGATGGGAAATTTATTCCTACTGAAAAATTAAATAGTGAAAACCAAGGTAGTGAGTTTTTACAAACATTCGATTCAATAGATATTATGCTAACGGGACATCAACATAGATCTTTTATTACTAAAATAGGAGATGTTATATGTTCTCAACCTATTAATAATGCCAGAAATTTTACAAAATTAGTTATAGATACGGATACTGATGAAATTAAATATGAATTAGTAGATGTTGAAAATCTTGATATTGAAATAAATTCTAATCTAGAAAAAGTATTTGATAAAATAAATGAAGAACTTGAAATTTTTATGTCAAAGATTATAGGGTATTTGGATAAAGATTTATTATTATATAATTTAACTGATGTTAGATTATATGGACATCCATATATAAATTTATTACATCAAATTCAATTATATACTTGTAATGCTGATTTTTCTGCTACAACCTTATTTGATCAAGCAATCGGATTTAAGAAGCAAATTAGTGTTCGTGATGTATTGGTAAATTATCCATATCCTAA
>JAEZZB010000003.1 GCA_023442495.1 Bacillota bacterium | reverse complement strand
TATTAATCTTAAATTGATTAGCAAGCTCTTGATAGGACATTTCTCCTGTTAAGTATAACTTTACTATATTTTGCTTGAATTCAAAAGAGTATTTATTATTTTTTCTAGAAACTTTTATACCATCATAGCCTTGTGAATTAAAGGCGTTAATCCATCTTCTTACAATTGATTCATTACTAATTCCATATTTCTTAGCTAAAAATTCACAGCCACCTTCATTATTTAGGTATGCTTTCACTACTTTCATTTTTAATTCTGTACTATATTTTGCCATGAAAAACTAACCTCCAAAAAATTGATTTTTTAGGTCCAACTTTTTGGGGTCAGTTCAAATTTAACTATATTTTGTCGCGATTTTTTATTATTAATTTATTTCGTTTTGAAATTTATAAGTTTTTTATAACAATATTATCCCATTATCATTACATTCTTCTATCATATCTTCTGGCCAAACTGACACTTGTACTTCGCCTATATGTGCTTTTTGTAGGAAGAACATGCAAAGTCTAGATTGACCTATACCTCCACCAATTGTAAATGGAAGTTCGCCATTTATAAGGGATTTGTGATAGTCTTTTGTAAGCCTGTCTAGATTCCCTGAAATTTGTAATTGGCGTTTTAGAGCTTCAGGCGATACTCGAATTCCCATACTTGAAAGTTCTAAAGCATCGTCAAGTATTGGATTATATACTATAATATCTCCATTTAAAGTCCAATCGTCATAGTCCGGAGATCTGTCGTCATGTGGTTTTCCTGATTTCAAGTTTTCCCCAATACCAATTAAAAATACTGCTTTTTTTTCTTTTGAAATTTCTTTTTCTCTTTCTTTTGAATTGAGATTTGGATATTTATCTTCAAGTTCCTGAGTTGTTATAAATGTAATTTCTTCTGGAAGAAGAGTTTGATATCCTTGGATTTTAAGTCTCATGTGATAATCCAGATCTTTTAATGTGGTAAATATGGTATTTACTGTAGCTTTTAGATAATCGATATTTCTATCTTTTTCGTCAATGACTTTTTCCCAATCCCATTGGTCAACATATAGAGAGTGAGTGTTATCAAGATTTTCAAATGAACGAATGGCATTCATATCGGCATATAAACCTTTGTATTTAGGAATATCGTATCTATGAAGAGCATATCTTTTCCATTTAGCTAGTGAGTGAACTATCTCTAATTTAGTATAGTGTCCATTATCATCGATTGTGAAATTTACTGCATTCTCAACACCAGATAGATCATCATTAAGTCCTGTTTCTTCTCTTACAAAAAGAGGAGCGGATACCCTCAATAAATCTAAATTTCTAGCTAATGCATATTGGAAAAAATCTTTAATTTCTTTTATAAAAAATTGAGTTTGTGCTAAATCTAAAGTTGATTTATAATTTTTTGGTATTTGTATTTTAGTCATAATTGCTCCATTGAATATTATTGAATGTATATAAAAAATTATACCACAATTGTAATTAATAGAAATTTTTAAACGAAATATATTAAAAAATTAAAAATTTATTAAAATAACACAAATTTTTATTGTAAAACAATAAGTAAAATGATAGTATATTAGTATATTTTGTTATGAGGTGAATATGAAAAAGGATAAAGTAGTTTTATGGGGAGACGTAGTTTCCTTAAAAGATTTGATTATTAGTATTTTTATAAGTGTAGTTTCGACAATGGGAATGTTTTTTCTAGCAGAGAAAGATAATACTTCAATGCAATTATTTATGGGATTATTAGGAGCTGTAATAGGTTTTGTAATTACATCTATATTATTTAAACCGAAGAGAAATGTAAAGGTAGGTAAATAATGGGAACTATTATGATTCAAATGTCATTAGCTATATTAGCTGGAGTAATTATTTATACTCTTATCGGATTTATACCTGGAACGGATGAAACTTCAGTTTTAGTTCCAATTACATTAGCACTTGTTTTAACTGGAGTTGATCCAAGAGTAATTTTAGCATTTTTCATAGCTGCAATTATAACTTTATCGGTTACAAATGCTATTCCGACATCTCTTGTGGGACTTCCAGGAGGAGTTATGGCAACTCCCATGATGGAGCATAGTCTATATTTGAAAGATAGAGGATTATCAGCAGTAGTTATAAAGAAAATGGCAGTAGGATCATTGATTGGAGTAGTTATAGCACTTCCTACATCTTTGATACTTGCAAGTTTAATTGCGCCATATGGAGAATTATTAAAACAATATTCTTCATTACTATTTGTAGGTGGAGCAATATTTTTATCATTACTAAGTAAGGCGAAAATATTATCATTACTAAGTATAATTCCGCTATCAATGTTATTTATGTCTCTTAGACATTTGTATTGGGGAATAGGTCTTGTACCAGAAACTAAGAATATTACAGTATCATTTTTCTTAGCAATTACAATTGGACCATTAATGATAAATTTGATAGAATTATTTAGCAAATCTAATAGAGTAAAATTAGCAACCGATAAAGATAAAGAAATTACTATTCCAAATATGGATACAAAAAAATTAAATCCATTTAAGATTGCAACAAAAGAAGAAATGGGAAGAGCTGCTTTATCAAGTTTTCTTTCAAATTTTCTTTTTGTACTTTCACCAGTAGGACTTACAATTTTATTTGGTGAAATAATGGGTAAGAGCAAAAAAGGTAAAACTGAAGAGTCTTTTTTAACAATAACTGTAATGTCTGCAATGATACAAGCTACATATATTTCAGGTATATTGATTCCTATAATTGCACTAGGAATTCCACTATCTCCAGTATCAATTGGACCTGGCATTGCATTGTTTGATGCAGAACCCATATTTAGCACACAACACAATATACATCATATATTGTCATTCAAGGAAATGCTTTTACCAGTAATTATGGCAGCAGTTATTGCGGTAACGATATCTTATATACTTACAAATAAATACGCATCAACAATTTCTAATTTTGTATTAAAGAAGATACCACATGAAGCTATTTTAGGTTTGTTTATTGCATTTATTATACTTTTATCTTATATGGATGCTGGTATAGTAAATATATTTGGTGTATTATTAATAAGTATTGTAAGTGGATTTTTGAATAGACAAGGAGTGAATTATGGAGTTCAATTCATGGCTTTATACGCAGCACCTTGGATAATAACACAATTGGTAGGTTAATATGAAAAATTCGCTTGCAAGATCACATGGAAAGATAATTTTAATAGGGGAACATAGCGTTGTGTATGGTAAACCAGCCATCGCAATTCCTCTAAAATCAGTATCTTTAGATGTTTATATTAAAGAAAATGATAAAAATCATATACAATGCAAATTTTTTGAAGGAGAACTAAGTGAAACTTCAGAAGATTTATTAGGGATTAAAACTTTAATTGAAAAATTTCTTTATGAATATAATATAGAAAAAAAAATTAAAATTATTATAGAATCTAATATTCCAAATGAAAGAGGAATGGGGTCATCTGCAGCATCATCAGTTGCAGTTGCACGTTCATTATTCAATTATTTTGATATCAGACATAGTGAAGAAGATATTCTAGAATGGGCAAATATTTCTGAAAAAATAATTCATGGAAATCCAAGCGGAATAGATATCAATGTTATAATGAATAATAAGTCAGTATATTTTATTAGAGATAAGAAAATAGAGACTTTTCCAATTAATCTTAATGCATATTTAGTAATTGGTGATACAGGTATAAAAGGAAAGACAAAAGAAGCGGTATCAGACGTTAAGAATTTACTAGATAAAGATTCTAAATATATGGAATATATAGAAAATTTATCAATTCTTTCAGATGAAGCAAGAAAATATATAGAAAATAGAGATTTACAAAGACTCGGAAATATTATGAATAAAGCTCATGAAAATCTTCAAAGACTTGAAGTTTCAAGTGCTGAGCTCGATGAAATGGTGAATATAGCTACTGCAAATAAAGCTCTTGGTGCTAAACTTACAGGTGGTGGACGTGGTGGTTGTATGATTGCACTATGTTCAACATTAGAAATTGCTAATAATATCAAAGAAAGATTTGAACAATTAGAAAAAGAAGTTTGGATATCAAAAATATAATATAGGGGTAATATGAAAAAATATAAGGCGAAGGCAAATGCAAACATTGCATTAATTAAATATTGGGGAAAAGTAAATGAAGATTTAATAATCCCTAATAATAATTCATTATCGATGACTCTAGATAATCTTTATACAGAAACAATAGTAAATTTCATAGATAATGATAAAGATTTATTCTTTTTAGATAATGAATTACAAGATTATAAAGAAACAGCAAAGATTTCTAAATATATTGATATATTTAGAAATCTTGCATCATCAGATAAAAGAGTAGAAATTCATAGTTTCAATTATGTACCAACTGCTGCAGGTCTAGCATCATCCGCTTCAGGATTTGCGGCGCTTTCTTGTGCATTAAATTCACTTTTTGAACTTAATTATGATAAAAAAAATTTAACAAAACTTGCACGTCTAGGTTCGGGTTCAGCTTCAAGAAGTATATATGGAGGTTTTGTCGAATGGTATAAAGGAAATGACCATGATACTTCATATGCAGAAAAAATAGATGATGGAAATTTTGATATTGCTATGATAATTTCAGTATTAAATGAAGAAAAGAAAGAAATTTCTTCAAGATTAGCAATGAAGCAAACAGTAGAAACTTCGCCTTTATATCCATCTTTCGTTGAAAGTGCAAAGAAAGATATTAAAAATATGAAAAAAGCGATAAAAGATAGAGATTTTGATAGCATAGGCAAAATTGCTGAACACAATGCAATGAAAATGCACGCAACTATGTTGGGAGCAAACCCACCTATATTATATTTTAAGGAAGAAAGCATAAAAGCTATTAATAAAGTAAATGAATTAAGAAAAATGGGTTTTAGTGTCTATTATACAATGGATGCAGGCCCAAATGTAAAATTGATAGTCAAGAAGTCTGAAATAAATAAAATAGTTGAACAATTGAAAGAATTTGAAAATATTATCATTTCTAATATTGGAAATGATGCTATAGTTGAGGAAATAGTATGATTGAAGTAAAAGTGCCTGGTAAATTATATATTGCAGGAGAATATTCGGTAGTTATACCTGGTCACAAATCAGTAATAATGGCTATTGACAAGTTTATTACAGTAAAATTAAAAGAATCATCACATAGAGGTTCAATTAAGTCATATTCTAATATTAAATTAGTATGGTCTAGAAGAGATGATGAAATAATAGTTGAACAAAGAGATGATAGATTTGAATATATAATTCAAGCGATGAATATATGTGATGAATTCATAAAAGCCAATGGTATAGATCCAAAATATTATGATATAGAAGTTTCAAGTGAATTAGAATCAGAAGATGGATTAAAATATGGACTAGGCTCTAGTGCATCTGTAGTTGTAGCAGTTACAAAAGCTATTTTACAATTTTATAAATATGAATATAGCAATATTGAAGTATTTAAACTAGCAACTCTTGCAAGTATGAGATTAATAATTAATAGCTCTTTCGGTGATATCGCAACAGTATGCTATACAGGAATAATAAAATATACATCATTTAATAGAGAATTGATTAAAAAATTCTATGAGCAAAATGGTGTATTAAAGACAGTCAAATCAAATTGGAATACTTTGTCAATTGAAAAAATAAAGCAAAATAAATTATTCAAATTCCTTGTAGGATGGACAAAATCTCCAGCATCAAGTGATAATTTAGTAAGCCAATCAATGAAGAGAATTACTTGTAATGACAATTTTATAAATAGTTTTTTAGCTGAAAGTGATAAATGTGTTGATGATTTTGTAAATTCATATACATTGTCAAATTTTGAATTTTTGAAAGAAGATATCGAAAAAAATCGTAAGCTTTTATTAAAATATTCAAAAAAATATGGAATTGAAATTGAAAAAGAAAGCCTAAAAAATTTAATTGAAATATCCAAAAATTTTAATTTAGCATCTAAAACCTCAGGAGCAGGTGGAGGAGATTGTGGTATTGCAATATCAATAGATAATTTTGATACTAAATTGCTTGAAGAGGAATGGAAAAGTAAAGATATTAGAAGACTAAATTTAGACATTTATGAGGAGAAATAATGGAAAGAAAAGATGAACACTTAAGACTTGCAATTTCATTTCATGATGAAACTAAAGAAAGTGACTTCGATTTAATAGATTATATTCATAATTCATTATCTAATACTAATGTCGATAATATTGATATTTCTACATCTATAGCAGGTTTCAAACTTAATCATCCATTTTATATAAATGGTATGACAGGTGGTACGAAACTAACAAAAGAGTTTAATCAAAAGCTTGCTATACTTGCAAGAGAAACAAATACCTTAATGGGAGTAGGATCAATTTCAGTAGCATTAAGACATAAAGAGATAGAAGATACTTTCAAGATAGTTAGAAAAGAAAACCCAAATGGTATTATACTTGCAAATTTAGGTGCAGATAAGACGTTAGAAGATGCCAAAAAAGCTATTCATTTAATAGATGCAGATGGTTTACAAATTCATATAAATCCTGCTCAAGAAATAATAATGCCAGAAGGAGAAAGAGATTTTACTAAATGGATAAAAAACATTGAAACTATTATTTCTAATATAGGAGTTCCTGTAATAGTAAAAGAAGTTGGATTTGGAATGTCTAGAGATACGATAAAGTTATTAACATCTATTGGAGCAAATACAATTGATATTTCTGGTAAAGGTGGAACCAATTTTGCACAAATTGAAAATTCAAGAAGAAAGAAAGATTCATTAGCGTTTTTAGAAAATTATGGATTAAGTACAGCGGAATCTTTATTAGAAGCTCAAGATTTTGTATCAAACACAGAAATAATTTCATCAGGTGGAATTAGAAATGCTTATGATATAGTAAAAACTCTTGGATTAGGCGCTAAATCAACTTCTATGGCTGGTAAATTTATAATGTTAGTAAATGATGATATAGATATTGAAAATGTGATAGATACTGTAAATAATTGGAAATATCAAATAAAATCTATTATGGCATTAATTGGTGCTAATAGTATAAGTGAATTACAAGAAAAAGATATACTCATAAGAGGAAAGTTGAATGAATTTGCAAGAATTAGAAATATAGATATTCAAGCTCTGGCAAATAGAAATTAAATAGTGCATAATAATCCTATCAAAATATTAGAAAATATTTGGGTAGGATTTATTAATTTATATCTAAGTTGTATGTTAGAGGAGTAATAAATATAAGAATAATAATAAGATAGTGGATATTTTAAATCTTGTATAAATTTATTAATATAAAAAATATTGATTATTTGTAATTAATATGTTATATTAAAAACAAAAGGAGGTTTATATGCAAAAACTAAAAAAAATACTGTCTTATAGTATAGGAATTATAACTTTAATATTATTAACTTTTTCTAATGAAGTTATAGCAACAAATATTAATTTATACAATGAGAGTAATACAGATTCTATGTTTCTTGAAAAGATAAATCCAGATATTGTAAAATTATTAAATATAGTTCCTTCCAAGCAAAATACAACAGAAGCAAATAAATTAAGATCTAAAATAACAGGATTAAGTATAGAAGAAATTGAAAATTTTAGATCTGGTAAAGAAGGATTTTATATTAACAATCCAGAAATATATAATATCGTATTTAGTGATTCAAGAAGGTCATATTTATTTAATCAATATGATTTACAAAATCTAGAAGGTTATTTTAACATTTATTCTTCTGGAGTATCTTACTTATCTGAAGGAAAGTATAATTATGCAGTATCACCAAACAATTCAAATATGAATTGTTATGGCTATGCTTTA
>JAEZZB010000104.1 GCA_023442495.1 Bacillota bacterium | reverse complement strand
TTATTCTTTGTAATTGTGATAGCCACAATGAATTCAATAATAGATGCACTCCAAAATAGACTAGTACTGTACTTATTAGAAGATTAGTTAGTCCAAGTTTGTTTTTGTCTTTCATGAAAAATAAACTTACTATACCTGGAATTAGTCCTTGTAACATTGAACTCAATGTAAAACCTAAATGATATGTTCCCATTGGATTAATCATTACACCAACAAGATCGGAAACAGTTCCAGTTATCGCTCCTGCAAATGGACCAAACATAAAACCTGAAAGCATTATTGGTAAAGTTCCAAGTCCAATTCTTAGATTTTCAGTCAACATTACCGAGAAAAATCTCGTTAATATTATTGATATAGCTGCAAGAATTGCTGAACTGACAAGTACTTTTGTACTCAATTTTTTATTCATATTTACCTCCCAATACAAAATATTCAAAATTTAATCACTAGTGCAAAAGCTGTATAAAATTTGCACAAAATTAAATCTTGAATCTTTTACACTACTTTGATAATATCAATTATAATTTACTTAATAATTATTTACAAGTGAGGTGTTAAATGGATAACACAAAAAATAAGTTTAAAAATTTTGAGCAATACCTAGATTGGATATATGCTAGAGGTTCTACAACAGGTAAACATAGTTTAGAAAATATTAGAAGATTACTTTTTGAATTTGACAATCCTCAAGATAAAATTAAAGTGATTCATGTTGCAGGTACTAATGGAAAAGGCTCAACAAGCCAATATCTGGCATCTGTACTTTCAAAAACTACAAAATGCGGTTTATTTATTTCACCATATATGGAAACAATACTTGAATCCATTTCTATCAATGGTATCCAAATTCCAGAAGAAATATTTATGAAATATATTGATGACTTTATTCCAACAGTGGAAAAGCTTGACAACAAAGGATATCATAATACCTATTTTGAAATCCTTACAGCTATAATGTATAGATATTTTTATGAAAATAATGTAGATGTTGCCGTTGTTGAAGTAGGCCTTGGAGGTTTGCTTGATTCTACAAATATTATTAAAAAACCAATTGCATCTGTTATTTCAACAATTTCTTATGACCATATTAATGTACTTGGAGATTCTATAGGTGAAATAGCTGCAAATAAGGCTGGAATAATCAAAAATGGGGCTCCAGTCTTTGTATATCCTCAAAAATATAAAGATGCTATTAAAGCAATAGAAGAAAAAGCAAATAAAGAGAAAAGTTCTATTTACACATTTTCAAAAGATGAAATAAATAATATAGAATTAACTGATGCATTAAACAAATTTACATTTAGAGAATTCAAAAATATTAAAACTAAGCTAACTGGTGTTCATCAATTATACAATGCCTCACTTGCACTTATAGTTTTAGATTATTTCAAGCAAAATTTCAATTTAACTCATGAAATTATAATAAATGCAATGTTTGAAACACAAAATCATGGGAGGCTGGAATTAATACACAAAAATCCAAATGTAATAGTTGACGGAAGTCATAATGATGAAGCTATAAATGCTCTAATAGAATCTTTGAAAGCATACAAATATGATAGATTAATAGTTGGATTTAGTATACTAAAAGACAAAGATTATGAACATATAATTGCTAAACTTTCAACTATATGTGATAAAATGATAATTACAAAAATTGAAAATCCAAGAGCTTTCAAACTCGAAGAATTAAAAATAGAAGTTGAAAAACAAATTAAAAATGTAACTGATATAGAAGATAGAATTGAAGCTTATGAATATTCAAAATCAATTGCAAAAGAAAATGATTTAGTACTTTGGTGTGGTTCTCTATATTTAATAAGAGAATTTATTGTATATGAAAAAGAAAAAAATAACATTTAAATGATAGCCTAAACTGACCACAAAAAGTTTGAATTAAATTACTTGAATGGAGAATAAAATGAATATTAAAACATTAAAACTTGCACAAAGCGTAATATTTATAGCTTTAACATTTATAGCTTTTACTTATTTACAAATAAAGATTCCAGTACCAGGTGGTGGTGATTTTACATCAATTCACTTTGGCAATATATTTTTAGTACTAGCAGCTCTTTTAATTGGTGGATTCTATGGTGGCATTTCTGGTGCTATTGGTATGACACTTGCAGATTTAATGGATCCAGTTTACGTACTTGTAGCACCAAAGACTTTTATACTAAAGCTTTGTATTGGACTAATTGTTGGTTTTATTGCACATAAAGTCAAAAAAATTGACCAATCTAATGATATAAAATATATTATGAAATGGTCTATAATCGCCTCTATATGTGGAATGTCATTCAATGTTGTTTGTGATCCTTTATTTGGATATTTCTATAATTTATATTTACTAGGACAACCAGTTACATTTGCAGCTGCACTTGCAAAATTATCTGCTGGAGTTACACTATTTAATGCAGTTTTAACTATTATTGTTGCTAATATTATTTTTAGAGCAATATACCCTATTCTCAAAAAAAACAATATGATTTAATATGGAATTAAAAGATATTATTAAAAATATAAAAAAACTAAATATAGTCTCACTATCTCACGAAATAGATTCAAATTTCCCAACATTCAATATTGATGAAAAATTTGAAAAGATAACTTTATCTAATTATGAAAATGGATATTTAAGTCATAAAGTGAATATTGGAACTCAATTTTCAACGCATATTGATTTACCTGCTCATTTTATTAAAAATGGCAGAATGCTTTTAGATTTGAATTGTGATGATATGCTATTGCCTATTTATGTAATAGATATTTCTAAAATTATAGATGTAATTCCTGATTACGAAATTAATATTGAAGATATTAAAAATTTTGAAAATACGCATTCATTTATTGAATATGATTCTATTGTATGCTTTTATAGTGGTTTTTCAAACAAAATTTTGAATAAAGAAGTAGATATTAGTTCAATGATGCCTGGATGGTCAAAAGAAGCAATCGAATTTTTAATAAATAAAAGAAATATTAAAGCCATTGGTCATGATACATTTAATACAGATAGTTCATCTTCAATTGATAAAAATAAAGACTATATAGTTCAAAGATATTTACTTTCAAAAGATAAATTTCAAATTGAACTTATGAACAATCTTGATAAAATCCCACAATCTGGTGCCTATATTTATATTTCTACTTTAAACATAAAAGATATAACAGGCTTTCCTGTAAAAGTTATTGCATTATTTGATAAAAATATATAAAATTTAACTATAATATTTGTTGAAAAAATTTGACATACGAAATCTATTATGCTAATATTTATATGTTGCTATTGAATGGCGGTGTAGCTCAGTTGGCTAGAGCATACGGTTCATACCCGTAGTGTCAGCAGTTCGAATCTGTTCACCGCTACCATATGCGGAAGTGGCTCAGTGGTAGAGCATCGCCTTGCCAAGGCGAGGGTCGCGAGTTCGAATCTCGTTTTCCGCTCCAAAGCAAAAAGCATCAATGAATATTGATGCTTTTATTAATATGTGCCATTAGCTCAGCTGGATAGAGCGTCTGGCTACGGACCAGAAGGTCGAGGGTTCGAATCCTTTATGGCACGCCAAAAGAAAGAAACATATAATTATGTTTCTTTTTTTATTTTAAAGATATCTATCTTTAATAAAAAATCGATTATATTATAATTTATCAAATATAAATTACTAAAATAGATAATTTTACGACTGTATGCAAGTACTGACTTCCTTCCTTGAAAATGTTTGCAATATATACTATTATTATAATAGAACATATTTTATGGAGGTCGATATGTTATTAAAAGATAAAGTTGCAATTATTACTGGCTCAACTAGAGGAATTGGAAATGCCATAGCAAAAGAATTTTTGAGAAATGGAGCTACAGTCGTTATATGTGGTTCAAGAGAAGCATCTGTTGAAAAAGCTCTTGATAAATTAAAAGAAGAATTTCCAAATTCAAAAATATATGGAAGATACCCAGACTTATCAAAATATGAAGATGTAGAAGAATTAGTAAATTCAGTTAAAGAAGAATTTGGTCGATTAGATATAATGGTTAACAATGCTGGTATAAGCGACGATAAGTCAACTTTAGACAAAGATCCAGCTGATTTTGTAAAATTAATTGACTTAAATATTAACTCTGTATTCTATGGATGTAAGGCAGCATCTAAAGTTATGAAAGAACAAGGAGAAGGTTGCATTATTAATACTTCTTCAATGGTAAGTAAAAATGGTCAAACTTCTGGTGTGTCCTACCCTACTTCTAAATTCGGTGTAAATGGTTTAACTATTTCTCTTGCAAGAGAATTAGGAAAATATGGTATCAGAGTAAATGCAGTTGCACCTGGTATTATTAATACAGACTTAATGCAAGCAGTTCCAAAAGAAGTTATAGAACCAATGATTAATGCAATACCTCTAAGAAGAATTGGTGAACCTGAAGATATAGGCAATGCATGTGTATTTTTAGCAAGTGATTTAGCTTCATATATTACGGGTGAAATTCTTCATATAGATGGAGCTATGACAGTATAATTTAATTAATCTAAGACTCAAGAATAATCTTATTAGATTTTAATCAAATACTTATTATATAAAAAATAATCGGCATCAATGTATTAACATTGATGCCGTTTTGATATTTAAATATCCATAATGTATTAAAGCTCAAATATATTATAAATAAAAAACTATATAATCTAGAAATATTATAATCTTTTTATTATTTCAAATAAAAAGACTATAGCATATTTGAACTGACCA
>JAEZZB010000069.1 GCA_023442495.1 Bacillota bacterium | reverse complement strand
CATTATTCATCTGCAGATGAAAAAGATAAAGAATATACCATTTATCAATTGAATAAATTCAATGAAATGATTTCAAAATTAAGTGATATTTCAAAAGATTGGATAAAACATAGTGCAAATGATGCTGCAGGAGTTGCCTATAACACAGGATCCGATGCTATAAGGTCTGGAATATCAATGTATGGAATGTATCCATCAGAATATATGAAAGAAAAACTTGATTTGGGAATTAAAAACTCATTTGAACTAAAATCTAAAGTTTCAAATATTAAAACAATTAAAAAAGGCGAAGCTGTTTCATATGGAAGAACATTTATATCAGATAAAGAAAGAAAAATAGCAACTGTATCAATTGGATATGCAGATGGGTATATGAGAATTATTTCAAATATTGGCTATGTTCTTATAAATGGTAAAAAAGCAAGTATATTAGGCAATATTACCATGGACCAATTTATGGTTGATATATCCGATATAGAAGTAAAATTACATGATGATGTCGTACTTATTGGAAAATCAGGTGATGAAGAAATTACACCGGACATG
Source organism: Bacillota bacterium (assembly GCA_023442495.1). Lineage (GTDB taxonomy): Bacteria > Bacillota > Clostridia > Tissierellales > Peptoniphilaceae > Helcococcus. The sequence continues at coordinate 11,281 of JAEZZB010000069.1, read as the reverse complement.
GTTGCAAATTGGGCGAAAACTATTTCTTATGAAGTAATGACTTCAATATCTCCAAGGGTGTCTAGAATTTATATCGAGGAGAAAAATTGTGAAGATTAAAAGAGGGGATGTATTTTACGCGGACTTAAGTCCTGTTGTAGGATCAGAACAAGGAGGGGTAAGACCTGTAGTTATAATTCAAAATGATACAGGAAATAAATATTCACCCACAGTAATTGCAGCTGCAATAACATCTCAAACTAATAAATCTAATTTACCAACACATATAATAATAACTGGTGATATTAATCTTCCTAAGAATTCAGTAGTTTTATTAGAACAGATTCGGACAATTGATAAAAGACGTTTGAGAGATAAAGTAGGAGAATTAGATAATAAAGTAATCAAAAAAATTGATAATGCATTGTACATATCTTTAGCCTTAGATAAAGAAAATAATAGCTAAAGAATAGAATAATAATTTTTAGTAAATTAGATAATTTATAAAAGTAAAAAGGGGATATTATGAAAACTTTATTTGTTTTATTACAAGATGGATTTGAAGAAGTAGAAGCTTTAACAATTGTTGATTATTTGAGAAGAGCAGAAATAGATGTAGTTACAGTATCGGTGAAAGATGAATTATTCGTTGAATCAGCTCACAATATTGTAGTGAAAGCAGATATATTATTAAATGAATTAAATTTAGATGATGTAAAAATGGTATTTGTACCAGGTGGATTAAAAGCTACAGAAGTTTTGAGAAAAGATGAAAGAGTATTGGAATTACTTAAAAAATTAAATGAAGAAAAATCTACAATAGTAGCAATCTGTGCAGGACCAACAGTTCTTTATGATGCTGGCATTTTGAGAGATAAAGAAATTACATCATTCCCTGGAGTAAAGAATCAATTTGAAAATATAGCTGAATATAGCGAAGATAGAGTTGTATTTTCAGATAATATAATTACATCAAGAAGTGCGGGTACTGCAGGCGAGCTTGCAATGGCATTGATAGAATATATGAAAGATGAAAATACAAGAAAAGAAGTAGAAAATTCAATAATATTTAACAAATAGTATGGAATATTTAATAGCATTAGGAATTATAGGCTTAATTTTTATCGTATATATCCTTTATGATAATAAAAGAGTTAAATTAACAAAATATATCATTGAGAAAAATTTAAAATCAGATATTAAACAGCTAAATATATTGCAAATATCTGATTTGCATAATCAAAGATTTGGTAAAAATCAATATAAAATTACCGACTTAATTAATAAAAACTATGATTTTATATTTATCACTGGTGATTTGATTGATAGAAGAAATACCAATATTGATATTGCAATGGAGCTTGTAAATGCTCTTAATGGCAATATATATTTTGTACAGGGAAATCACGAAAAAGGGTCATATAAATATAGAGAACTAGAAGATAAATTAAAAGAAAAAGGAATTGTTATATTAAATAATTCAAAAGTAGCTTTTGATAATATTGAAATTGTAGGCATACAAGATCCAAATGAATATATAAATATAAACAAGAAAGTTCAAAAAGATGAAAGAAAAGAAATGATTGAAAATCTTGAAAAATTTGAAAATCATAATAAATTTCAATTATTGCTTTCTCATAGACCGGAATTTATAGATTTATATGAAAAATATGGATATGATGTTGTATTTTCAGGTCATGCACATGGTGGACATGCAAGAATATTTGGAATTCCAATATTGGCACCTAATCAAGGAATATTGCCAAAATATGCTGGCGGAATTTTTAAATTGGGGAATACAGTGATGATAAATTCAAAGGGTCTTGGAAACAATTATGTATGGGCTAAAAGAGTATTTAATACCCCAGAAATAGTAGAAATTAAAATTAAAAATTCTAAAATTTGAGATAATTTTTTATATATTGTAAAATAATAAAGTGTATGAATTTCTAATATGGAGAAGAGGGAGAAATGGATATAAAATCAAAAATAAGGGTTATCGAAGATTTTCCAAAGGAAGGAATAAGCTTCAAGGACATCACTACCCTAACACAAGATAGTGAAGCTTTTGCAGAAGCAATAAAACAAATAGAAGAACAAGTTAAAGACTTAGAATTTGACTATGTTGTAGGTGTTGAAGCAAGAGGATTTATTATAGGAGCACCATTAGCATTAAAACTTGGTAAAGGATTTGTTCCAGTTAGAAAACCAGGTAAATTACCAGGAAATATTATAAAGAAAGAATACTCTCTTGAATATGGTACAAATGTGGTTGAAATAGATGCTGATGTATTCAAAAAAGGCGATAAAGTTATTCTAATTGATGACTTATTAGCAACAGGTGGCACAGCAAAAGCTGCACTTGATTTAGTAGAAGAGGCAGGAGCTGAAATAGCGTGCGTAGGATTTTTAATTGAACTTGAAGATTTAAATGGAATGGATTTATTTGAAGATTATAAGACATTTTCACTAGTAAAATATGATCATTAATTAAATGGGAATCGAAAGATTCCCTTTTTTATAAATAAAATTTATCTCTCTAGAAATATCTCATTACAAAAATAAAGGGAAAAGATATAGTATGAAAAAGAAAAATAATAAATTTAATAAAATTGAATATTATTTTGAAGATATGAAAGATATAGACTCACAGTTAAATGACTTATTTCTTGAGCGAGTTTCTTTGAGTGAAGAAATTTTTGAATATATTTTTAAAAATAATTTAGAAAATGACGAAATTACAAGAAATATTCTGTTTGTTAATTTTAATGGAATATCTGAAATTTCAGAATTAAATGAATTATATAAAATTTTAATTAAAGCTAACAAAAAGCAATTTAATAGAGTTAGAAGTGAATTTAACTTAAAATATGCTCTTGTAAATTACAACGAAAAAAAGTTGACAGAGTATATACTAAATAGATTCGTATCAAAAGAATTTGGTTTATTTACACTAAATGAAAATGAAATAGAAAATCTAATAAAAAGAAATAATTTCAAAGGTTATTTTATAAATACAGATAATTCAAAGCAATTGATAGATTTGCTAGATGATTGTACTTTTCAAGTTAGAGATATAGAATGTTTGAATTTGATTCAAAAATTTAATGGAAAAAACTTTGGTTTTAATACTGAATATTATGGGTATATGCAGTTTTTTAAAAAATATGGACTTCAAATTGAAGGTAAGGATATTATTATATTAAGCGGTAATGATTCTACAAAATCGCTACAATATTGTCTTAAAAAGTTAAAGGCTAATTCAATTGAAATATATAATAAAGATGAAATTTGCAGAAAAGAGTATCATAATCAAGTTTTGATAAATATGCTTGACAGTGAGATAGAAGATTATGAAAATTTAATTTATTTATCAAATTTTCCATATCTAGAATATATCATAGATTTTTCAAATGATGTTTTCTTTTCAAAATTATATATTGATGCAAAAAATAATAATATTGATATATATCACGGATTTTGCAAGGAAGTTTATGAAACTAAAAAAAGCTTAGAAATACTAACAAGCCGAAAATATAATGATTATATTTTTGAAAATATTTTTGATGATTATATTAAAGAAAATTTGAATATAGTTTTAGTAGGAATGCCAGGTGCAGGTAAAACTACTATAGGTCGTAAACTTGGTAAAATAATGGGGCGAAAACATTATGATTTAGACAGAGAATTTCAAAAGGAATATGGAATTAGTCCTGCTGAATTTTTAAGATGTGAAGACGAATCTAAATTTAGAGAAATGGAGAAAAAAATCGTAAGAAGACTTGGAAATTTACAAAATGTCATAATTTCAACCAGTGGTGGTGTAGTTTCAAAAATGGAAAATTACTATCATCTTAAAAAGAATTCCATAATATTTATGATTGAAAGAAATATTAATTATCTTTCAACTAGAAATCGTCCACTTTCAGAAGGAGGAATAGAAACGCTTATAAAAATGAAAGAGGATAGAGATAAAGGATACAAATATTTTACGGATTATACCGTAGAAAATCACGGGAATTTCGATAAAGCTGCCTATCTTGTAGAAGAAAAATTTAAGAGTTTAGAAATATTTTAAAAGTGGGAAAGAGATAAACTCAAACCCACTATTTTTATTATTCAAAATCAACTAAAACATGATAATGATCTGATGAAAACACACCTTTTTTTTGATATCTAATAATTTCACAATTAACAATTTTCATATCTTTAGTTGCAAATATATAATCAATTGGTTCACCCTTTATCTCGCCTGAAAAATTATGAATTGTAAGAGAGTTTTCCTTATCTTCAAGATGATTGTATGAATTATCAAGAATATCAGATTTAAGTAAAGTGTTGATATATCCGTGTTTTGGAGTAGTATTAAAATCTCCAGTAAATATAATAGTTTCATTTAATTCTTTGATTAAATCAATTGCCAATTTTGCAGAATTTATTCTTGCTTGTTCACCTGCGTGATCAAAATGAGTATTTAGAAAATATAATGTTTTTTTATTTAGCAAATTTATTATTTTAACATAAGACAAGACTCTAGCTAAATCTGCATCCCAACCAATTGAGTATTTTTCATTTGGGTTTTCGCTTAACCAAATTGTATCAGAAGAAATAATTTCAAATTTATCTTTTTTAACAAATATCATGTTCATTTCTGCAGATGGGTCATTAAAATCTCTATATTCACCATAATAATAATATTTATCCCTAAATACTGATGTTAAATAATTAAAATGTCCTTCCATTATTTCTTGAAAACCGATTAAATCAGGATTATATTCTTCAATCATGTCTTTTATTACAGTTTTTCTTGATGACCATGGATATTTGTCGAAATCATTAATGTATCTTGCATTTATCGTCATTACTCTCATAAATAACTCCTAAACATTTATAAAAATTTGCTATAATTTTGTTATTAATACAAAAATATTATACTATAGTAATAGTATTATTTAAAATGGAGGAATTATGAAAACAGTACTTACTATAGCTGGAAGCGACCCATTTGGTGGTGCTGGAATGCAGGCTGATATCAAGACTATGACGGCGCATGGAGTTTATGCAATCACAGCAGTTACACTCATTAGTGCACAAAATTCAATTGGATTTTATGGCGTTCAAGAAACTAAGCCGGAATTTCTTGAAATGCAAATAGATTATTTATTTAAGGATGTAATACCTGATGCTACAAAAACGGGTATGCTTCTATCAAGAGAATTAATTGAAATGACAGCTAAAAAATTAAAAGAATATAAGCCGCAAAATTTAATAATAGATCCCGTAATAGTTTCGCATAAAAAAATTAAGTTAATAAATGACGATGCTATTGAAACCTTACTAAAAGAATTAATTCCACTTGCAGATTTAATTACTCCAAATAAAGAAGAAACAGAGATTATATCCGGCATGCAAATTAATAATGAGGAAGATATGGAAATTGCGGCTAAAAAAATACATAAAAAATATGGATGTAATGTCATAACTAAAAGTGGAGTAGAAGGCGATAATGCTAATGACTATTTATACACAAAAAATGGTGGATATTGGTTATACGGAGAAAAGATAAATACTAAAAATGTTCGTGGTACTGGTGATGCACTATCTTCCGCGATAGCTTCTAACTTAGCAAAAAATTATGATATTGTAAACGCTTGTGAAGCTGCAAAAAGATATGTAACAAAAGCACTTAAATCAAATATACAAATTGGCAATGGAAAAGGTCCTATAGACAGTAGCTTTGATATAAAAGGGGAATATTAAAAGGAGGAGTTTTATGAAATTAATATTAAAAAATATAGAGAAGAAATTCGATAAAACTGAAGTTTTAAAAGGTGCTAGTTATGAATTTGAAAATGGCAAAATTTATGGATTACTTGGTAGAAATGGAGCCGGTAAAACTACACTTTTTAATATAATTTATAAAGAATTACAACAAGATAATGGAGATATAATACTTGAAATTAATGGAGAAGAAATCAGCCCTTCGGTTGACGATATAGGTATGATATTTGCTGAAACTTATCTTCCAGATTTTTTAACAGGATATGAATATGCAAAATTCATTACAGATATAAGCGCACCACATGAAAGAGCTAATTTAGACTATCTTTTTGATGAAATGAATATAGATGAAAAAGATAGACATAAATTAATAAAAGAATATTCATCAGGTATGAAATCAAAAGTTGCCTTACTTGCAATATATATACAAAAACCTAAAATTATTCTTCTTGATGAGCCATTAACTGCTGTAGATGTTATAAGTGGTCAGGAAATAAAAAGTTTTTTTAAATCTTTAAGAAGAGATCATATTGTAATTGTGTCAACACATATGCTGGAACTGGCAAAAGATTTGTGTGATGACATAGTTTTATTGAACAAAGGCCATTTACAATCAATTGAAAGACTTGAGAAAGATGAAAATTATGAAAATATAATCATTGAAGCTTTGAGGGAAACAAATGATTAGAGATATTTTAATTATTCAAGAATTTAATTTAATAAAATCACTCAATAGTATTTTATTTTGGATAAAGAAATTTCCTATATTAGGAAAAAAAATAAGTGTAAATCTATACAGATATATCTTAAAAGTGGTTGAAAGTGCAAGCTGGATTTCACTTATCCTTCCATTTATTACAAAGATTATTTCAAAATTAATATTTTATGGAATTCTAGTAGCAATTATTACAAATGGAGAAATAATAATTAAAGATGTAGAGATTTCGAAAAATATTCTAACATATATAAGTTTAATTACATTGTTTGGGTTTATGAAAGATTCTTTTAATTTTTATGATGCTAATCAAAAGTCATATTATTTTATAAGACAGTTTAAGATGAGTCCTAAAATCTACTTTATAGAAAGTTTTACTTATAGTTTAATTGTATTTGCTATTACATTTTCAATATCTATGAAAATTATATTTTCAATTATAGGTATAAATATTGAATTTATCAATATATTATCGTTTTCAATATTATCATGTAGTTTACGTATATTTTCAGCTTTATTTATGTTAAAGAAAAATTTAAAAGATAAGAAACTTCAGATTTATGAAAATTCTATAATTTTTTCTTATTATATTTTAGCGTTAGTGGCACTTATATTTAATGAATTAATACTACCTTTATTAAATGTAAATTTAGAGGTGTTATATAATCCGATATTTTTATTATTTGGAATTATAATTATTCTATTATCATTCAAATCAGTTTTGAAACAAAATAATTTTGATGAAGTAATATATCCAAGATTAACAATTAATATATTAAAAACAGTTGATAACGAAGAAGTTCAGTTTTCTGGTGTAAAAACTAAGGATGAAAAAATATTACTTGGTGAAGAAGATTTTTCAAAATATAGTGGAATAAAGTATATAAATGAAATATTTTTCAAAAGACATGATAGAGTTTATAAAAAGAAAACGAGAATTGCATTTATAATAAAATGTTTAATATTTATTGCTATTTCTATCGGTTCATTTTTTATACCTTTAGGAGAGAAAGATGCAGAATTTTTTAATAAGGGATATTTTGTGGTTTTATTTGTATCTTGCTATTATACTTTTAGTGGAAACTACTTTATAAAATATTGTTTCTACAATATGGACTATCCATTGATGAAATCAAATTTCTATAGAAAACCAGAATATATAATGGAAGCGATTAAAATTAGATTTGTGAAATTATTAAAAAATCAAAGTATACCATTTATACTAATGATGATTATGATAATTTGTATTAATCAAAATTATCAATTAGGAATACAACATTTATTGGTATCACTTGCTTCGGGTATGCTTGGAGTTCTATTTTTCTCGCTTCATTATTTATTTGCCTATTATATTATTCAACCATTTACAAAGGATTTAGAAATTAAAAATCCATTATATAATGGTTTAACATATATTATATATATGTTTGCGTATTTTATGATGTCAAGCAGTATAATTCAATATATATTTGTTGCATTGATAGCATTTTCAATTATATATATTATTTTAGGTTTCTTAGGATTAAAATATTTAGCTCCAAAGAGATTTAGATTACGTTGATTTTAAATTGAATTAATTCATAAAATCACGATTAAAAAGTTTTAATTTGAATAAACAAATTTGTATGTAAAGAGATACTGATAAATCAATCATTACATACCAATATAATGATAATAAATAGTAAATTTATGATACATAATTATTAAAATAAAAAAACATTAAAAATCATGATATTTACTTGACTTTTAAAGGATAATGATATACAATTTAACGATGTATCGGAGTTACCGTCCGATAATATATAACGTAGGAGGTAGTCATGAGAGACAAGGTAAAATTAGCATGTACAGAATGCAAACAAAGAAACTACGACACTATGAAAAATAAGAAAAATACTACTGACAGAATTGAGTTAAAGAAACATTGCCCATTCTGTGGTAAACATACAATTCATAGAGAAACTAAATAGGAGTTAATAATGACTGAAACAAGAAAAAAAGGTCTTATTAAAGGAATGAAATCAGAATACAAAAAGGTTTCATGGCCAAAAAAACAAGATGTAATAAATATGACTTTAGTTGTATTAGCAGCTATTGTAGGAGTTTCTATAGTAGTAAAATTGATAGACTTAATATTCCAATTTGTACTATCATTTACGCTTTAATAAGGAGAAGCAATGGACAACGAAAATATTGAAAATGCGAATTGGTATGTTGTTCATACTTATTCCGGACACGAAAATAAAGTAAAAAGCAAGATTGAGAATATGATTGAAAATGGTAAATCACATAATATTTTTGATGTGAGAGTACCTATGGAACAGTATACAGAAGAAAAAGGCGGGAAAAAAGTTCAAAAAGAAAGAAAAATTTTCCCAGGATATGTACTAATAAAAATGATAGTTGATTCTAGAAACTGGTACTTAGTTAGAAACACTAGAGGTGTTACTGGATTTATAGGACCAGATGGGGATCCTGTGCCTTTGAGTGCAAAAGAAATCAGAGATTTCGGAATCGAAAACGAAGAAGCAATTCAAGTTAAGATTAAACCAGAAGACATAGATATTAAGATTGGTCAAGATATCGAAATTGTCAAAGGAGCATTTGAAGGATTTAAAGCAATAGTTGAAGATATCAATTATGAAAAGCAGTTTATTAAAGTAGTTATCGACTTCATGGGTAGAGATACAACTGCAGAAATTGCATTTGAAGATATTAAATAATCATTTTTTTAGTGGGAGGGAAACCGCCATAACCACATTAGCGATTTAGGAGGAAATAATGGCTAAGAAAGTACAATCAATTGTTAAATTACAAATACCTGCAGCAAAGGCAACACCTGCACCACCAGTTGGTACAGCTTTAGGTCCTACAGGTATCAATATAATGGAATTTACAAAGGCATTCAACGCACAAACACAAGATAAAGCAGGATTAATTATCCCTGTTGTAATTACTATTTATGCAGATAGATCATTCACATTTATCTTAAAGACACCACCAGCAGCAGTTTTAATCAAAAAAGCTTTAGGTCTTGATTCAGGATCAGGTGTTCCAAACAAACAAAAAGTTGGAAAACTTACAAAAGCACAAGTTAGAGAAATTGCAGAAACAAAGATGCCAGATTTAAATGCAGCATCAATAGAAGCAGCTGAAAGAATAATCGCTGGTACAGCAAGATCAATGGGAGTTACAGTAGAAGATTAGTGGGAGGATATTCCGTATATACCACAAGGAGGAAATAATGCCAAAAGTAGGAAAGAGATATAAAGAAATAACAAGTTTAGTAGATAAAGAAAAATTTTATGAAATTGATGAAGCTGTTGAATTAGTGAAAAAAGCAGCTACAGCAAAGTTTGATGAAACTGTAGAATTACATTTAAAATTAGGTGTTGACTCAAGACATGCAGATCAACAAGTTAGAAATACAGTAGTATTACCAAATGGTACAGGTAAAGAAGTTAGAGTTGCAGTATTTGCAAAGGGTGAAAAGGCTAAAGAAGCTTTAGACGCTGGAGCAGATTTTGCAGGTGAAGATTTAATTGACAAAGTTCAAAAAGAATCATGGACAGACTTTGATGTAGCCATTGCGACTCCAGATATGATGGGTCAAGTTGGTAAAATTGGTAGAACATTAGGACCAAGAGGACTTATGCCAAATCCAAAAGCTGGTACAGTAACATTTGATGTAGCAAAAGCAGTTCAAGAAGCTAAATCAGGTAAAGTAGAATATAGAACAGATAAACAAAATATTGTTCACGTAGCTGTAGGTAAAGCTAGCTTTAGTGAAGAACAATTGGCAGAAAACGTAAAAGCTTTAATTTCATCTGTAATTAAAGATAAGCCATCATCAGCTAAAGGTAAATACTTAAGATCAGTAACTATTACATCAACTATGGGACCTGGAATTAAGTTAAATACAGCTAGATTAATGGAATTATAAAATATAGTTTGCATTTTAAAATGCAATATGCTATTATATTTGAGTAAATTAAATAGGCTACCAAAGACTATAGGTGAGAAATCTTAATTTCCTATATAGGAGCGATACATGATTATTAATCTCCTTGCGTCTTTATGTCCAAGGAGTTTTTATTTATAAAAAATTATTGTTCATAGTAGCCGAAACTATGGAGGTGGAAAGTGAGTAATTCAGCATTATCATTGAAACAAGAAGTGGTAAGCGAAATTAAAGAAGCTATTCAAAACTCTAAATCTCTATCAATCGTAGAATATCGTGGATTGACTGTAGAACAAGTATCCGAATTAAGAGCAAAATATAGAGCAGAAGGTGTTAGCTACAAAGTTTACAAAAACACTATGGTTAATATAGCTCTTAAAGAATTAGGATATGAAGGCTATGAAGAATACTTAACAGGACCAAATGGTTTTGTTTTCAGTAACGATGATATGGTTGCAGGCCCAAGAATTACAGTAGACTTTGCTAAAGAAAATGAAAAGCTAAAAGTTAAAGCTGGATTTATTGATGGCAAGGTAGTTGATGCTGAAGGTGTAAAAGCTCTAGCTAAATTACCAACAAGAGAAGTATTGATAGCACAAGTATTAGGTGGATTAAATGCACCTATATCAGGATTTGCAAATGTATTGCAAGGAACTATTAGAAATCTCGTTTATGCATTAAACGCAGTAAGAGAAAAACAAGAACAACAAGCATAATATAGGAGGACAAAATGTCAGAAAAAGTAACACAATTAATTGAAGATGTAAAAGGTTTAACAGTATTAGAATTAGCTGATTTAGTAAAAGCTTTAGAAGAAGAATTTGGTGTATCAGCAGCAGCTCCAG
>JAEZZB010000092.1 GCA_023442495.1 Bacillota bacterium | reverse complement strand
GGTGAATTGGAACTAAATTTACAGAATTTATAAGTTTGAGTTTACACAAAAAATTTGACAGTACCAACCTAATTCATAAATTAAGTTTTATATTTTTTTCTTATTATTTCTAAAGTGTAATCGGATATTTTGATTTCTTCTAGTTTAGCTTTTGTAGCTAAAAAATTGTACTAGTCAAAGATTCACATTACCTTTTTCCTTTTTTCATAGTTATACGATTAAATTATCTAAAACAAATAGAATTATGAAGTAAAATTTAAAAGACTACCCTTGATTAGAACAAGGGTAGTTTCTCTTATCCTAAGAATCCAAAAAATGCTCCTGCGATTCCTAGTATCAACATAATCAACATTATTAATAGTGGACTTGTTTTTCTCTTCAGTAGCCTATATGCTAACCAGAATATTAATAATTTAGGTATACCAGGTATTATACCATCAAGTATAGCCTGAATAGTGGTAGCATTTTCTCCAGCACCAATTGCTATAGGTATGTTTATATTGACCATTTCTGCAGTCATTGCACCTGCAACAGATAGTCCTACTACACTAGCTGCACGTGTAATTTTATCCATTACTCCTTTTTGGTTAGCTTGAGTAATAACTTCCGTACCTAAATTAAATCCTACAAAGGATAATACATACCTGGAAATCCAATGAGGTATATTCCATACTAGGAAAAATAGTAGCGGTCCAAGTAAATTTCCTTGAAGGCCTAGAGAAGCACCTATGCCTGTAGCAATTATTCTAAGTGTTCCCCAAAATAATGAATCACCTATCCCTGCTAAAGGACCCATTAAAGCTGTTTTTACATCCGATATAGATTTTGCGTCAAAGGTATCTATGCTAGTAGCTCTCTCTTCCTCCATAGCTGCAGAGATACCAAGTGGAAATGTAATTATAAATGGGGTGGTATTATAAAACTCCAAATGCCTTTGTAAAGCCTCTCTGAAATCCTCATCCTTTGGATATAATTTCTTTAAGATAGGCATTAAAGCCCATGCATAACCCATATGCATCATTCTTTCATAGTTCCAAGAATGCTCCATAGGTATGGATCTTAAAGCTAAGTTCGATAAATCTTTTTCCGTAATTATACTGTCTTTATTTTTTATTTCTTTAAAACTCATCTAAAACATACCCCCCGTTTTCACTTACAGCTTCACTTACAGCACTTTCATTTACTGTTTTTTTATCGTCTGAGTAATACATAATAGCTGCTATGATAAATGCAAATATAGCTACTCCAGTGGTAGTTAAGCCAGATTCAGCAAAATAACTAATTAGGAAAAATCCAAAAAAGAAAAATGGAGCAACTCTTTTATTCATGATCATTTGAGCTAGCATGGCAAATCCAAGAGCTGGTAATAATCCTGTAGCAATTTCAATTCCTGTTATAACAAATTCTGGTAAAACACTTAATGCATTTGTTACAGCATCACTACCAAAATAATATGCAAATGGTACAACTAGAGCTATAACCATTTCAATTAGTAGAGGAAAAATAATTACATCAGTTGTAAACATTCTATAATTACTTTCTGCCACATGTTTATCAGCTAAGTGCGCAAGCCCTACTTTAATAGGCTCTCCAATAACGGATCTTAAAGCTAACATTAGGGTTGCAATTGGCATTCCTAATGTTAATGCGGCTTCTGGACCTCTTCCTGAAGTTATTGCAAAAGCAACCCCTAGTACAGTTCCAGATAGCATATCAGGTGGTATGTAAGCACCTATACTTACAGCTCCTATAAAAGCTAATTCCATTGTCGCACCCATTATAATTCCAGCTTGAAGATCCCCAAAAATCAAACCAACTAAAGGTCCAACTATAATTGGTCTTTGAATAAGCGCTGTTCCAAGTAAAAACTCAGATCTACCTATTACCATTATCAAATATAATAATATCGCTTCTCGAACCATTAATACCTCCTATTTTAATATATCCTTAATGTATTCTTTTTTATTTGAAGGTACTCCTTGAATGTATACATCAATTCCTTCGTCTACCATCCTTTTTAACAATACTTTATCTTCCTCATTAACATGAACTGCTACTCCGATTTCTTCATAGCCTTCATGTGGGTAAGTGCCCCCTAAATTAATTTCATTTAAATCAATTGCTTTTGCCAGCTTATAAGCATCTTGAATCGTTTCTACTATAATAAATAAATTATATTTGTCTGTAACACCAGATTTTATTGCCTCAATACTATCATCTATACTTTTTGCTATAACTTTCACACCTGCTGGCTTAGAAAATTTAATCACATTTTGTCTTAAAGTATCATGAATAAGTTCATCATTTGCCAATAAGATCGCATTTGCATCGAGGTTTTGAGCCCAAGAAAAGGCAACCTGGCCATGTAACAATCTATGGTCTATTCTTAATAGTTTAATCATATTATCACCCTAAAAATCATCTAATCCTTCATCTTGTATAATGTTTGAATCATTAAAGTAAAGTATTCCCTTTCTTGATTCATCTATTATTTGATTAATTTGTTCTGGTAAATTACTCTCTTCCGCTAATAAAATACTAATAACAAGTATTAAGTTCATACCTGTTATTAGATGTATATTATCTTTACCATCAATCATACTTATAACTTCATTATTAACACTGCCCCCTAATAAGTCTGTCAATATTATCAAATTATTATCTTTATTACCGTCAATAATCTTCTTTAATTCGTTTTCAAAAGGAGGCTCGCCTTCTACATAAGCTGATAAGTATTCTAAATTATCTTGTTTACCTAGTATAAGTTCAACACTACTAACAATTCCTTTAGCCATATGTGCATGGCTAATTAAAATAACTTTTCTCATAGTAAATCTTTCTAATAATCAAACTGTCTATAATATCTTCTATAGTCAAGGTTATGTTTTGTGTATTTTTCATAATTAGCACCCATTCTTTCAGTTAAAAGAGCTGTAGCTATCCATGGAGTTAAGTATTTTCTAAATTCTTTTGAAATACTTGTTAATGCAAATTCTGCTGTATCAAAAACATAATGTTCAGCATTTATTTTTCTACAGAAGTTTTCAACGCGTGTGTCTTGTTCTCTAAATTCATCTTCTCCCTTTATGATAAATACTGGAACACCGTCTTCTACAAGTTCTAATGTACCATGGAAAAATAATGAACTGGTTACAGGTCTAGTTCTTATCCATTGCATTTCTTCAAGTATACACATAGAATATAGCAGACATTCTCCCCATAATGCTCCTGATGCAGTAAATATTGTATGGTCAGCATTATATAATTTACTTGCCCAAAAATCAGCTTTTTCTTCAAAGTTTTCTTTTACCAATAATAAATCTTCAAAAATATTTTCTAGTTCGTCAGCAAACTTAGAATATTCATCAAATTGACCAAGTTTATTTAGAATCCTATATAAAAGTATAGTTTGTAATAGATATGAGAACTCAACTTTTCCAGTTACAGCAGCTTCAGGAACTACATGTGTTGAATATTTTGCAAGTTCACTTTTTTCTTTAGTAAAAGATACAACTTTAATTCCTCTTTCTTGGAATGATTTTGCAGCTTTTATTAATTCAGGAGTGTTACCACTTGAACTTGCAGTAATAACTAAACTTTCTTTTGTAAAGTTTTTATCTTCTAACAATAAGAAGTCTGCAGCATTAATTAAATGAATCTCTACATCAAAGTATTTATTTATTAGATAGTGAAAGTGGTAAAATTCAAATTCAGTTCCTCCCATTCCCATTAAATAAATATTTTTAAACCCTTCATCTGCTAATTGATCTGCTAATTTCTCTACATCTTTTCTTTGACTATAGGCATTTCTTCCATCTTCTAAGTGTCTTTCTTTGTCAAATTTGTGTAAGTCTGTCATTTTAAACCCCCGTATAATTCTTATTCGTTTTCTTTGGATTTTATTTTTTTATCAAAATTTTTCATTAATGGATGTTTTTCCCATTTATTTAATTGATCAGTTTCGATTTGTGCTAAAAGTTGAAATGGAATTATATTAAATATCAACCTTGAAACTTTGTTCTTATAATTTACCTTTAATGATCTGACGTCATTAATATCTCTTGTTGAAACAATATACACTCGTTCAGTAACTTCAGAAACAGCATAAAATAACTCAATAATCCTATCAGATGTATCATCTTCATTGTCTATTAAGTAAACAGTATAATTTGGATCTAATTGAAGGTTTGGGCCGTGTATATATTCCTCTAAGTCATACGCATATGCAGGAACTTTTACCGTTTCACCTATTTTTAAAGCTGCTTCTGATGCAGTCCCTAGACCATCGCCCGAACTAACTACGTGAACAACCTTTGAGGATAGAAAGTTTTTTTCGTTATTTTCATATATTTTTTTTGATTTTAAAAGAATATCATCAAAAATATTTTGGGCATTACTTATATCTTCTATAAACTTATAATATAAGTCATTTGCTTTATCTCTATTTAATCTAAAAGCAAATAATAGTAAAAATGAAACTAAGCCAGTATATCCTCTAGTAACATAACCAACCTTTTCAATACCTATCTTATAATCAATTACATTATTAGTAATTTTTGCTATAGAACTATCAATATCGGAAGTTATTACAGTTGATTCAATATTTTTATTTTTCAATGTATCTAACAATCTTAAACAATTTGTTGAGTAACCCCCTTGAGATATAACAACTATCAAATCGTCTTTAAATCTATCTAATTCGTAGTATTGAAAATTAGATGGAGAAAATACCTCGACATTTGTTCCTAATATTTCTCTTAAAGTATACTTAACTGTCAAACACGCATTGTATGATGAACCACTTGCAACTAGTATTAAATTTTTACTTGAATTTAAGTAAACCTTTTCAAGTTCTTTAGTTAATTCAGTATTTTCATTATATTCTTTTAATAAATTTGGTATAGAAAAAATATAATCTCTCATGTTCATATCCATAAGTACATCCTTATCTTCTATAAATATCAAACTAACAAAATGAATAAAGCTTTATCCTATATATAGGATAATATAGTTTTTTTAATAATGCAAACGTTTCTATAAAATACACCAAAAAAATGAACCACTTATTAAACCAGTGGTTCGTTTCTTTCAATATGATAATTAAATTCTACTTCACTAAGCAGAATAAATGATTGAGTATATTCTACTAATTCATTATTTTCCGTGCTACCAAAAAATTCAACATTAAATAGGCTACTACCTTTCTTTATACTAAGTAAAGAGTTAATATCTTCATTTTTTACTACGGACATATGAGTTTCAAATTTAACCGGTAATTTCTTTTTATATTTCATATAATCATACAAAGATGTGGTGGAAAAATCATATCTTATTGCGTCTTTAAATTTACAAAAAGGTATATAACAATACTCAACCGAGTATGCTAAATCACCTGAATATCTAATTCTAATTAATTCATAAAAATCTTTATCATACTTGAATATATCCGAAATACTATCACAATCATATAACAACTTAAAAGATAAAACATTATTATAAGTAATTTTACCTAATATTATATTTTTCATTTTTAATGAAATTGGAGTATTATCAGCGATTATCATTTTACCATTATGATTTAAACTCTCCGTCACAAATGTTCCTTTGCCATGAAATCTATAAAGTATTTTAGATTCTACAAGTTTATTTATCCCGTTTTTAACAGACATTCTATTGATGTTTAATAATTTAGATAACTCTCTTTCAGATGGGATTTTCATTCCTGGTTTTAATTTTTTTTCTGAGATTTCAGATAATATATATTCTTGTACTTTAATGTAATTATAATCTTTCATTATCTACCCATATCATAGAAATCGTATAGTTCCATTCTTAAACATTCTTCTAAATAGCAATAAGTCCCCTCTTTATCATAGAATTTTGTTGTAAGTAGAAGAATATCTTGTCCATTATCTAATCTCATGAATTCAGACTCATCTTCCTCCGCAAAGACTGCCATTAAACGAATATCAACAGAAACATATTTATCTAAGACATCTTCAATAATATAATATAATTCTTTATTTCCAATATCAGAGTAAAGTTTATCATTAAATTCAAGCAAAAATAATTTCAAATAAGAAATTGGATTAGACTTATAATCATTAATAATAAATTGAATTTTAAGAATATCCTTCTTACCTGTAGTTTTAAATATCGAGTCAGTAAAATTATTTCCATCAACTACAACGGTGTTTAAGCAATTCAAAAATATCTCATTTTTTTTACTATACTCTATCCAAAAATATGGATTATCAATTCTTCTATTTATTCGTTCCATATTCATACCTACTTAATCTAATTAAAACTTCATAAATTTATATTATTTAAGATTACATTTTAGTTGTATTTAATTATAATATATACACCACAATCATATCTATAATACTGTGTAAAATTTAATAATACAATAATCACCTATTTTTCTAAGATTGGGATCAATATTTTTTGCCATTTTTAACTCCTAACAATATTTTTTAAACTAGTATTCCAAATATATAGGTCTATATATTACATTATATCAGATTAAAGCTTATTATCAATCAATAAGGATAATTTTGTTAGTGTATCTTTAAATTAATAATTCTTTTATTTGTAACTCTATTTATTCCAATAATCTAAAAAGCGATGTTTTAATTGTTCTATTACATCTTTGTTATCGAGAAATTCTTGGAATGTTACCATTTTATATCCTTGCCCTTCCTCTCCAAATTTTATACTTTCTAT
>JAEZZB010000091.1 GCA_023442495.1 Bacillota bacterium | reverse complement strand
ACATCATATAGACATTTTTATAAGTTTCATCAAAATTTATATTAGTTTTTGTTAATGAATCAATTGCTGCTGCTGAATACCTTGGTCCCCAAAGCACCAATAAATTTGAACTTACTACAAGTAAAATAGCTAATAAGAACCATTTTGATTCAATCAAAATATAGGAGAATAATTTTTTAGTGATTTTTGAATAATTTTTTTCTTTCACATCATTTGTTTTTATATTATCCATTTACTACCTCCTCTATTGAATCACCAAGTTGCATTTTAGCTATTTCTTTGTATTCAATTGAATGTTCTAACATATACTTATGATTACCCATAGCAGTTATTTCACCATTTTCAAGAAAAATAATTTTTTTAGCTGATATTACTGATGAAACTCTTTGTGCAATTATAATAGTCGTTGAATTTCTAAAACTACTATCTAATGCTTTCCTAAGTTTTGATTCTGTTTCAAAATCAAGTGCTGATGATGAATCATCAAGGATTAATACTTCAGGATTATCAGCAAATGCACGAGATAATAATATTCTTTGTTTTTGTCCACCAGAAAGATTTACACCCTTTGATGAGAGTGCATGTTCAATTTTATCCTCTTTGCTATTTATAAACTCATATGCTTGAGCGTTCACTGTAGCATCGTACAATACTTGATCTTCAAGTTCTCTACCAAAATCAATATTTTCTTTAATACTTCCTTTGAATAAAAAGTCTTTTTGGAATACTGAACCGAATAATCCATTCAATTCACCATGTTTAATTCTCTTAATATCAATTCCTCTAATTAATATTTCACCTTCATTAATATCATATTGACGAAGTATTAGTCTTATAATTGTAGATTTTCCTGATCCTGTTGCTCCCATTATTCCTAATGTCTCTCCAGGATATAACTTAAAACTTATATTTTTTAAACTATAATCCCCTTCATCATATGCAAATGACACATTTTTAAATTCAATCTCTGGTATGTTTTTATCAGCTTTTGGCAGAGAAATTGGATTTTCTACAATTTGATTTTCATCAATTGGCATAAAAATAACTTCTTCAATTCTTTTTACAGATGTCATTGCTCTAGAGTAAAGATTAAACATCCAGTTCATCATAAAAAGGGAGTTTGTAATTTGTAGAAAGTATGACATAAATGCTATAATTGTTCCTACTTCTATTGTATTAACTTCTACCAATTTCCCACCATATATAATCACAAATGCAAGTCCAATATATAATAATAGATTTACTAAAGGTGAGGTTAATGCCATCATATCAACAGATTCTATACTTTGTTTTCTTACAGCATCATTTGCATTATAGAATTTATCTTTTTCATCATCAACTTTGTAAGTGCTTTAGATACTTTGATTCCTCTTATACTTTCTCTTATAATTTGAACCATATTATCTGTTTTTCTTTGCAGACTTTTCCACATTGGTTGAGTTCTATTATAAATAAATCTTATTGTGAAAAATATTGGAAAAATTAATAATAATATTATAATTGATAATCTTGGGCTCAATAATACACAAAAGAATATTCCACCTACAAATAATAGTATGGATCTTGAACCCATTCTTAAACCTGTCCCTAAAAAGTTATGTATAGTGTACGTATCAGATGTAAGTCTTGATTCCAAAGATGAAATTCCTATCTTATCTATTTGTCTTGCAGAAAGACTTATTGATTTTGAGAACAAATCCTGACGTATTTCTCTTATTGCATCTGATGATACTTTTGCAGCCATTCTATTAGATTTAATACCTAGCCACCATTCTAAAAATGACACCAATAACATTATTCCACCAAGTAAAATTATCATTTTTCTATTTCCTGATGGAACGACATCATCAATTATTTTTGCTAAAATAGCTGGAATCAATATTCCCATAAATGTTGAAATCATTTTTACAAATAATGTCAATATTACTTCCTTTTTCTTTGGAAATACATATTTTTCAAACATAATTTCTCTCCAATCTTCTTAAGATTTTAATTTTCTATTAAAAACCTACAAAATTATAAAATTAATACTTCTTTAACAAAAGATTTATATATTATAATACTCATATGTCCAATAATTCTAATCTATTGAATATTATTTTTCAAGATAATTAATAATTTGTTTATGTAGATAATACAAAGCTTATTATGGTATAATCAAAAAAACATCATTAAATAAACTTATAGGAGAAAAATATGAAATGGCAAGGAAGAAGATCCAGTGATAATGTCAGAAAACAAGGATCCTCTGGAGGTGGAGGTAGATTTGGCTCTATAGGCTCTCTAGGCGGAGGTGGTTTAATTTTACTTTTAGTTATCTCTCTAGTATCAGGTATAAATCCATTGACTTTATTAATAGGTAACATCTATAACACTACACCTAGTAAACAACAATCTACAACTTTTGAACCAAGAAATGCTGAAGAGGCTGAAGTAGTTCAATTTCTTGGAGTAGTTCTTGCGGATACAGAAGATATGTGGAATGATATTTTTTCTAAATATGGTCAAACTTATAGAGAACCAAAATTAGTTCTTTATCAAAATAATGTTAATACTGGTTGTGGAGCTGCTTCATCAAGAATGGGGCCTTTCTATTGCGGTGCTGATGAGACTGTATATATAGATGCGACATTTATAGAAGAGCTTCGTACAACATTTGCAGCTGAAGGTGATTTTCCATTTGCATATGTTTTAGCTCATGAAGTTGGCCATCACATACAAAAATTAACTGGTGATTTAGAAAGAGTCCACTCTTTAAGAGGAAGAGTAAGTGAGCTTGAGTATAATAATGAAATGGTTAAATTAGAATTACAAGCTGACTATTATGCTGGAGTACTTGCCCACTATCTAAATAATAAAGGCTATCTTGATATCGGTGACGTAAAAGAAGGTATGGCAGCAGCATCAGGTGTCGGTGATGATAGAATCCAAGAAATGCAAGGCTCTCGAGCAAATCCTGATACTTTCCAACACGGAAGAAGCGAACAAAGAGAAAGATGGTTCCTTAGAGGTTTCGAGTACGGAGACATCGAACATGGAAATACATTTGATACTAAAGATGCAAAGGATTTATAATTGGATTAATTAAATAATTAATATTTATCTGTTAGGTTTTCCTGACAGATATTTTTTTAGCTTATTATTATGTAGTATTAATTTTTTGTAATAATATTGGCGTTTTATTTAATCTTATATAGTTTATAATAGATATGATAATCCAAAACTTTAACAATTTTATTAAGTTTTGATATAATTCAATAATTTGATATTGAATCAATAACTTTTACTATACATTTTAGATATTTAATTTTATACACCATTATTTTTATTTACTTTTACTATACATTTTAGATATTTAATTTTTTACCCCATTATTTTTATTTACTTTTACTATACATTTTTGAAAATCAATTATATACCCCATTTTCCGAAATTGTTATTATGATTTTAATGGGATATATTTTCAAAATTCTTTATTGTATTGTAAAATTTCTCATTTTTATGGGGTACATTTTTAATATTCAATATTATATTGTAAAATTCCTTGAAAATAATTTTTATATTTTAAAATTTAATAATATATCTAAGATAAATTATCATAATAAAGGAGCGTAAATGAAAACTACAAAAGATTATTTAATAGATTTACAAAATGAATATGAAAGATTAAGTAATATCTTGCAAAAGGAAAATCGTTTGAATTTAGAGGGTAGTTTAAATATAGATACTAGAGGTAAAAGTCCGGTATATAATCATATTATATATAAAAATAATAAGAAAATTAGCAATTATATCACTAAATCGGATTTAAGTTTTGCAAAACTATTAGCTCAACATTCATATAATAATAAACTAGAATCTAAAATTAATAAAATATTAAATGCAATAAGAAAGTTAAATTCATTATATGAAGAACATACGATTGATGAAATATATAATAATCTTAGCTTAGAAAGACAAAAATTAGTAACACCTATTAAACCTACATGGAAACAAATTGTTGCTTTATGGCAGAATCAGGAATACAAAAAAAATACTTATGAAAATAATACTAATATCTATACTAAAAAAAATGAAATTGTAAAATCTAAAAGTGAAAGACTTATAGCCGATATTCTTTATGAAATGGACATTCCATATAAATATGAATATCCTGTAAAACTTAAGGATGGTCGTACTGTTTATCCTGATTTTATAATATTAACAAGAAATAGAAATCAGATATTACTCGAACATTTTGGTATGATGGATAATAGTGACTATGCTAATGATGCTATAGATAAAATATATAGATATGCAGAAATGGGATTCATACAGGGAAAAAATATTATCTATACATTTGAAACATCAACCAATCCATTAAATCAAAGTACTATTTATAGAATAGTTAATGAATTTTTTAAATAGTTTTATTCTTTATACTTCAAATAGAAAATAAAAATAATGCTAATAATGATAAAAAGAAACTAAAGTCAATTAAAGATATAAAGATTAAAATTATTTTTTATAAATACTGCAATATGATATAATTAAGACAAATAAAAGATGGAGGCTATTATGAAAATTTTAATAAAAGATAACTATGATGAATTAAGTTTAGAAGCGGCTAATATCGTTGCTGAAGTAATCAAAAATAATCCTAAAGCTGTTTTAGGTTTAGCTACTGGTTCATCTCCTGTTGGAATGTATAAAGAATTGGTAAAAAAATATAATGCTTCAGAAATTTCATTTAGAGAAATTAAAACTGTTAACTTAGATGAATATGTAGGATTATCAGGTGATCATGATCAATCATATAGATATTTCATGGATACTAATTTATTTAATCATGTAGATATTGATAAAAACAATACTTATGTTCCAAATGGTATAGCTGAAAATCTTGATTTAGAAACATCAGAATATGATAAAATTATTGAATCTTTAGGCGGACAAGATGTTCAAGTTTTAGGTGTAGGACCAAATGGACATATTGGTTTCAACGAGCCCGATACAAAGTTATTAATGCCAACGCATGTTACAGATTTAGCTGAATCTACAATT
This sequence comes from Bacillota bacterium, assembly GCA_023442495.1. GTDB lineage: Bacteria > Bacillota > Clostridia > Tissierellales > Peptoniphilaceae > Helcococcus. The sequence continues at coordinate 1,154 of JAEZZB010000091.1, read as the reverse complement.
GAAGCTAATTCAAGATTCTTTGAAAGTGTTGATGATGTACCAAAACAAGCTATTTCTATGGGACTTGGTTCAATATTCAAAGCTAAAAAAATAGTTTTACTAGCTTCTGGCGAAAATAAAGCAAATGCAATTAAATCATTAAAGAATGATTATGTAACTACACAAATTCCACTTACATTATTAAAACTACATCCAGATGTTACAATAATTGTTGATAAAGAAGCTGGAAGTTTATTATAATTTCAAATATTAGACATTTATTATAGTAATTAACTGACCCCAAAAAGTTGGTCTTAAAACCCAACTTTTTGGGGTCAGTTTATAATAGTCTTTTTTAATTTAATCTATATTTGAAATATCTGTATTTATCTAATATTATTATATTAAAAATATTGGGAGAAATTATGAAAAAAAATGATAAAGATACTATAAGCATTTTAGAAATGTTTGTGATTTTCTTGAAAATTTCATCTTTTACTTTCGGAGGTGGTTACACTATTGTCCCTGTTATAAAAGACGAATTTTCAATTAAGAAAAAATTAATTTCCGAAAATGAAATGTTAGACATTGTGTCAATTGCGACATCTGGACCAGGACCTATGGCGATTAACGCATCTATTTTAACAGGTTATAGACTTCATGGGGTAATTGGAGCTATTATGGCTGCTATTTCTTCAGCTATACCTTCACTAGTTATCATCACTATAATTTCATACTTTTATAGAGAGTTTTCTACTAATTATTATGTGAAAGCTGCTTTAACGGGTATGGGAGGAGTAATTGCTGCAACATTGCTTCTAACATCTTACGATATGGCTAGAAAAGCACTTAAAACAAATACGATATTCGGTTTAATTATTATGATATCAGGATTTATTGCAAGCTTTATATTTAATATAAATACTGGATTAATTATACTATTTGTAGGACTTTTGGGATTTCTAGTATTTAGTATAGTTAAGGAGGATAAAATTCCATGATATTATTACAATTATTTTTAACATTTTTACAAATAGGTGTTTTAGCCTTTGGTGGTGGTTATGCAATTTTGCCATTCATACAAGATTTAGTTGTTGAAAAACATGCATGGTTAAGTTTTAGAGAAATGGCTGATGTGGTAACTATTTCTCAAATGACACCAGGCCCGATTGCCT
>JAEZZB010000090.1 GCA_023442495.1 Bacillota bacterium | reverse complement strand
TGTATATTAGGATTTGTCTTAGAAATTAATTCTGTTGAATTTTGTCCTTCAAACTCCTGCGCTTTAATATATCTCGCATTTGGGAGCAGTAATGAAAATACCATTAATAAAACCAATATTTTTCTTAGTTTTTTGCCCATTAATTTCTCCTTTAGATTTATAGAAATATGTAGTTTCCTAGTATCAGTTACCAAAAATTTAAATATCTTTATATATTTATAAATTACCCTCCTTTTCTTCTTATCTAAATATTCTTATAGTTACAATTATATCAATAGTTTAAATTTATGTAAATGTTTTCAAAAAAAATTTAAATAAAAAACTGACATCTTAAAAGTTTATTTTTTATTACAACTTTTATGTGTCAGTTAATATGGCGTTTATTTAATTTCTTTATAACTATAAAGATAGATTGTAAAGTTTTGTTATTTGGTAAAAACTTAATAATAATACTTTAAGAAAACCTATATCATTTCACAAGCTTACAAATAATCTCTATAGCCCAGTTTATGTCAATCACGACTTCTTTATCATCCATTAATTTCGATATGTCATTTTATAACATTTTTAATTAATATCATTTTTTTCAATTGAGTTATCCACCGATCTATCTAAGTATTCAGCATCAAATTCAGCACTCTTATACCCTTCTAGAATATTTGAATAATATTCACGACTAGGTTGATTTAATGATCTACCTTCATTCATAATATAAATCATAGCATTTATCATTTTCCCATCAACTACAACTTTCATCATTTCTTTTCTGTACAAATCTGGCCATTCTTCATAAATTTCAAGTTCTTTTTCATCATCAACTGTAATCTTCCACACAAGAATTGGAACACTATCTCCTACACAAGATTCAACGGTTGCAAATAATGATCACCTTCTCCTCTAAAAGTTAGTTTGTAATCCTTAATTTCACTTGTCCTTACTATCTTTGCACTTGGACATCTTTTTGCCATCTTGTCTATATGTAAATTTGATCCATATGCAATATATAATTTACTCATAGTTTAACTCCTTTCAAATTAGGTATATTATCTAATAATCAGTCTCCTAATTCAGTTAAATTATCGTTGTTTTTTACAGTTTTATCGTTAGCTTCTTTAATACTTTTCGCTGATACTATGTATAAGGGCATATTTACTCCTTTTTATAGGGATAAAGTTAATTTCTATTAATTATGGCTTATATCCTCACAATTATTTTAGTTCTATATACTTAAAATAATTATATAATTTAAAATATAAAAAACCAAAGACAAATATTTCTAAATGCCTCTGGTAGAAATTAAAAATTTTCGTGGTAATTTAACATTTTAGTTAGTCTTTGTAGGCACAGCGTAAGATTTTTGATTACCGGTAAATCCTTCAAAATGCAAGAAGAAATTACCATTTGGATCTTCAACAATTTTAAGATTTTCTAAAAATACAAAGTCTAGTTGTACTTCTTCACCTGGATTAAGTTCTTTAGAAAGTTCTTTTTCTGATAACTCAAAAATAAAATGCTCTCCATTGCCCATTAAGTTTCTTCCTAACATTGGGTTAATATATTCTCCAGGTATAATTGCTTCATCACCTGTATTTTTAATAACTGTTTTCGCTACAAAAAAATTATCTGTATCATTAGCATTTATAATATATTCAGTAATATCTTCCCCATTGTATTCTCTTGTGATATCAACAGATTTTACAGTTATTTGATAAGGAACTTCCCATTCAAAACTTTCCATATTTAAAGTTTCCCCTATTTCATATACTGCATCTTCATTCTCTTTTCCTTGAGATTGTTTTGATTTGTTTTCTGTTTTTTCGGTAGTTGTTTCAGCTTCTTCTTGTTCTGCTGTTGTGTTAGATTCTAAATTGTCTCCATCTTTATTGCTATCAGTACATGCCGTTAAAAATAGCACCCCCAGCAATAATGTTAATATAATTTTCTTTTTCATTATAATTCTCCATTATTTTTTCATTTTTACAGTTGTAAAATCGAAGATTACCCATATCTTTCTATTTTCAATCATATTTAGAAATTGATATTATTGTTACAAATGATCTTATAACAACTCCAAAATAACCATTATCATAAAATTCTATAGAATATTTTAATGAAAAAAGGACACGTCCTCAAACTTAAATTGAATATTGTACCCTTATAATTTTAAATTTATTATTACGTTAATATTGTCGCTAATTAAAGTAATAAACGTTTCCTTCTCCACCTAGATTATCAAAATCTTTATTATATTTTAAACCTAGTGATTCAGCAGTTTTTCTTGAAGGAATATTTCTGTCTAAAGTTAGTGCAACTACTTTGTATTCATTATTTAATTTTTTAGTGATACATTCAATTATTTTTATAGCTGCTTCCTTGACAAATCCCTTTCTTGTTTTAGATGGATCTATTCTATAATAAAGATTCATATATTTTTCATCTTCTATTGTTGTAAATCTTAAACCACACAAACCAAAAACTTTATTATCAGATTTGTCTACTAAAGTATAATATCCAAATCCATATTTTTTATGATGTTCTATGATTTCATTTAAAGTCTTCATATATTCTTCTTTACTTGGTTTTTCCCAACCCGGATTAAAAATATTCGTCTCGGGATTTGCGTGAACTGTATAGAGTTCATCAAAATCATCTAGAGTAGGAACTCTAAGTATTAAACGTTCTGTTTCCATAAATTCCATAATTAATTCCTCATGTAAATCCCATTTTTTATCTATTTTCAAACAAATATAATAAATCATTTTTATCTAAGTTATCTGAAATATACATTTTATCATCTACATAAATTCTATTATCCATTATTAATAATTGAATATTTTCATCGGTTTCTATTGTTATTGCATATTGCCAACCTTTTGCCTTATCGTTTTCTTTTTCTATAATATTGTAGGATAAAATCTTGTCTAAGAATTTTTTATAGTCTTTCTTTTCTAATATGACTTGTGATTTATTTTCAGTTAATGTTGTTTCTACTATTATATTTTTTATATTGTCTTCTTTAAGATTCAATATATCAGCTAATTTTTGTTTATTTTTATTTTGTTGACAAGCTGTTAATAAGAGTAATGTAAGTATTTCAATAATTATATATTTTATTTTTTTCATATATAACTTTCCTTTCATGATACATGTAAATTTAAAAATAATATCGTAATAACTTTTTTATTTATTTAATTTCTACAGAATTTTTAATTATTGAAAACGCTTCATTTTCTATTGTTTCTATCTTATCTTCAAGGGAGATTTTTAAATTCTTACCTTATACTTTAGATAATCTATTTAAATTGTTTCTTTATGTATTTGAATAACTTCATCAAACAAATCTAAATATTTATTATTCCTATTATGAGTTATTAGAATTATTGTTTTCTCAGATTCTATAGCTTTTTTGTTAGTTCTAATTCACTTTTTTCATCTACATTTGCAAAAATTTCATCAAGTATAATTATCTCTTTATCAGAATTTAAAGCTCTGGATAGAGCAATTTTTGCCTTTTGACCAAAACTTAAATTATTTCCAAAATATTCTGTATTTCTATCACTAAAATCATCAACAATCTTTATATATTCTTTATCTACAAGATTATTCTTATTAGAAATAGTTATATTATCTAAAACACTTCCCTTAAATACAATTGCAGAAGATGAATAAAATATTAAATCGCTTATATCCAAATCCAATATATCTACACCATTAATAAAAATCTCTTGTTCATTCGGTTTTAATTCTAAGGATATCAACTTTGCTAGAGTGGATTTCCATGAACTATTGTCACCAACAATAGCATATTTGCATGATTTATTAAATATCATATTTATGTTATTTAAACTAAATTTATCTTTAGTATAATTTAAGTTTTTTATCCTCATATATTTAAATTCATCTATAGTTTCTCTATTTTTAGATTTATTATTAAAGTAAAACTCAAATTTTTCAATCAATTTTCTTGAAGATTTTATTGTAATTACTTGATATATTAAATCTCTTATAGGAATAACTATTAAATCTATGTAAGCTATTATAGCGATTAATGAAGACATTGATATATAGTCTAGTGAGATAAATATTATCACACATACAAACGTAACTATATTGATTAAGTACAGGGATAGTCCAGACAATATATTTGTGTAAGATATATAGTTAGCTAGATCCAATTGCATGTCTTCATAAATTTCATTATTCTAATCAAAAGTTTTCAAAAACTTTTTACTTGTATCCTTATTAAATAGTTCGCTAGCATTTAATAAATCTGAAGTTAACTCAATAAATTCTCCATTTTTATCACTAAAATTTTTCCTTTTTATATTTATTTTATCCCCAGTAATTCTAGGAATAAAAAATCCAATAAAAGAAGCAATGATAATAATTACAGATAAAAATAAATTCATATTTATCATATATATTAAATATACAGAAGCTGTAACTAAACTGATTAATAATTGAATACTACATAAGATATAATTTTCATACACCGTATCTATATCTTTAGTTAAATTGTTTATATATTTACCTTTTTTCCTTGAATTGATATCAATATGATCCATCAAAGTTATGGAGTTAAAAATATTATGTTTAATAAAAATGCCGTATTCTTATTGTAATCTATTCAAATTAATCTTTTTTAATAGTTCAAATAATAAATAATCAAAATACTTATTAAAATTATCTTTGTTTAACTTTTCAAAAGTATATTCCATAATTCACTCATCGATATCAATTGAACTTATATATTTATTTTTACCTTTCATCGGTAATGATATGACGAACTCCAATATAATCGGATTGAAGGTATTCTTTCATAAATGATGGATAAGCATTATATTTTTCAAGCTCATCAATTGGTATCCAGTGCATAGACTCTTTTACTCCACTCTTAGTAAAACTTTGACTATTAAGAGACTTATTACCCTTTGGTTTCATCATGTAATAAAAGGCTATCTCATGGCAATCGACGCCTTTTAAGTCAGAACTTACAACAAAGAAATTCTCGTGTATCACGGCAAGACGATCTACCTCATACTCAACTCCAGTTTCTTCAAAGACCTCCCCTTTTTACAGCTTCTTCCGTTGTTTCTCCTAAATGAACTCCTCCGCCTATAGAGTAGTAATAGTCCTCAACGTCATTTCCTGCAAACAAGACACAATTATCTTCGACTATAATTGCTGCAGCTCTAAATCTGAACCACTTATTTCCTTTTCTAAAACTACAATCATGGTCCATCTTTACCTCCCTTATTATTAATATCCTAAATAATTATCTGTTATATAAAATACTATATAAACTTGTTTTAAGTTGTATTAAAATAATAATTATTTATTTTTTTTTGAAATTTTCTAACAATATAATTATAACTTAATAATTTCTATTTAATCTTTTTATAGAATCTTAAAGCTAAATACAACTTTACAAAATTATGGTTAGAATTACTGAGCCCCTCAACTTCATAAGAATTCTCATTTAGTTCATATCCAGATTCTAAAAATTTATAGATCTCAAATCTATAAAAAACACATGCTGCCTGAACACATGCAAGATTCATTTCTACTGTTATACACTCCTCAGACTTTCTCTTTGAAACAAGTCTACGAATCTCACGAATCATAACATCTATAGTCCAAACTTTTCCTTTAATATAATGGGAATTTGGGCTGATAAAAAATCTTAAACCTTACCATGATTTCTTATAACAAGATAATCTGAAGCAGTTGCTTAATAATAGCGAACTTTAGGTACAAGTATAACTGATAAGTTAATTCGTTCAAAACCATATTTAATAACTTATTTAATGTTAAATTTAATATAATTATACACCCGTTTTAATTTATTATAATATGGACTTTTTATTTCTCTAATAAATTCAACTAAACAAGAAATTAATATGAGTATTATAGAAAAAAATAAAACCAAAAACAGAGCTAATTTGATATCTAAATTAATCTGTGTTCTAGAAAAAATAAAAGCTATTACTGTTGATGATACACCGAGATAAAACTTCTTATCTTCTTTCTCCATTTTAACTCTATTATCTTCCTCTTTAATTAAAAACTGAACAAATTTAAAAAATTCACTATCAAAGACATCATCAAAATCTCCAATAATCTCCCTTACTTTATTCCTAGTTTCCTCTCTATGTTGTATCCTAGATTCGCTCTTGAAATAAATATTAATGCTATTAATTAATGAAAAAACATTAAAAATTAATAATATTATAAAAACCATAGATAAAACCACATTATTAATTTTAATAATTGTGAATAATCCATTCGACATAAGAAATAATAACTGTAAAATCAATATTATTGTAATCGACCATTCTTTAAAACTAAATTTTTTTAGCATATCATAAAAATTATCCTTGCTTCCTTCACTTATTAGTTTATTAATAAGTTCTATTTTTTGATACAAATTACCCTTTTGTTCCATTAACTTCTCCTACCTATAATTTAATTTCAATTAATTCTAGTTATTAAACGATTTCTAATAAATAGCTTTTTTATTAGCTTTTGTTAAAAAAAATTAATTTTCTCAATCCATATCAACACTCACCAATTTTTAACTTGATATTAACATTGCTTTTTTATTTCTTTATATATACTCAGTTAAGATTACTATCTATTATTTCTTTTATTTCTTTACAAAACTGAATCAAATCTTGTTTTATGTCTGATATTATATACATTTCTTCTTTTTCATTTTTAAAGTTTATATACTTAATTTCATTATTGATAATCGTCGAACTTTCAATATCATGCGCTAATGAGTTTCATAAGTCTATCCACTTTTAATCTGGTGCTTTTTCTTTGTAAAGTTTCTTAAACAAAGTATTCTTACCTTCATTATTCCCACGTAAAATTCTATCTATTTCAGCTTGAATTATTTCTTTCCCAAATTCTGATATTTCGTTGTCATGAGGTATTTTTTCTACTATTACGCTCTTAAACATATCCTCTGTTATTATAAGTGAAGATAAAAGTAATGACTTTTATATTAACTCGTCTGTATTAGAGCCTACCTTATTAAAAATATCATTTATTATTTCTTCGTATTTTTCAACTTTTATTGGATGTTTTCTATAATTATCATATTCAAATCCAGAAAAATCCTCTTTCCAATATCTTAAATATTCAGGAAGCTCACATTCATAATCTGTTCCTGATGGTACTTTGTAGTAATCAAAAATACTTGAAACAAGACTATCTGATATCTTACTTTTACGTTCAATAAACTTTATTGATGCGTTATATAAATGTGCACCAGTATTATCCATCAATAATTCGTTTTCAAGATATTCTTTGCACAAATTTGTATTTTGAAATATTTCTTGAGAAATAAAATCGACGTATTCCTGTAATGTTAAACTTTTGCCCCAAGGTAATTCAACACCAAAATAATCAAATAACTCTTCTTCATTTTCACGTCTAAATCTGTCCCACTCTACGTAATTGCCATATACGAAATCATCATTTCCTGTTTCAACTTCTGTATTAATATCCCAATCTCTAGGGTTAAACTTCATAATTGTATACTCCCAATAATTCAATTTTATTTTTACTATAACACCATCTATACTGTTGGCACGACCTACCAAAATATCTAAAGTGTTGCTACGACCTTTCCATGTTATTTATAGTGTTGCTATGACTAAGTATTTGAAAGATTTTTTTGAATACTTATTCTAAAAAATTAATCATACAATTATCTAGTTCAAAATTCATAAACTTATCGATTTCAAGGCTTTTAGAGACTTTGACACTCTATTCCCTTGGCCGTAGAATTCACTAATCAACCTTACTTGGATAGGCTTCTTCGGAATTCTTGGCATACCCTAAGGTCACACAGTAGTGCCAATTCAGTTTTTCTTCAAGAGTGAAACCTATTGTCTAAAAAAAAACTAATGTCTATGATACCTAAGACTCGCTACACTCGTCTGGTTAGGTGCATGTCATCAATACTATAGCCTCCGCCGTAGCTTTCACCAATAAATGCTTAACTGTAGACCCTCTTCCCGTAGGAATTGTTGGTCGAAGTTATACCTGCAGCTCTCAAATCTATGATTTAGTGAGCGTGTCGGATACTCACTCGCATTTCTTTGGGAAAGTCTTACATGAGACCTACCCATGATTCACTAATCACGTGATAGTAGGTTTAGGGCTTCAACATGCCTCAAGTCGACACTATCGATAAAAAGTCCATTTTTGCGTTTTTACAAACATATAATTGACTTTTTTAGCTTTTTCCTCGTATTTGCAAATATATCATAGAACTTTTTATACTAGTACGTATTCAGAAACATATCAATTAATTATACTTATTAATTCATTTTCTATGCTAATACCATCGTCAAATCATATAATATAGTAACTTTATTATACAACAAAAAAAGGCTCTACTTATGTATGAACTGACCCCAAAAAGTTGGACCTAAAAACCAACTTGGAGGATATTTCCATTTATCACAATTACTTCAATTAATTTTCTTACTAATAAATCTTACAACTTTTAAACTACAATCTCCATACATTTTTATAGATTCCTTATTCTTTCAGTTTCCCTGTCATCAATCACAAAACTTCCGTCGTTGATTTCATTTAGTCTATCAATTAACTTTTGAAGTAAGACTAGCATTTTTTCTTTATCAGCTTTTTCTTGGTCTTCATCAAAATAAATTGGCTGATCTCTATAATTAATTTTGTAGTAAGATGAATAAAGAGCTTGTATTTTTTCATTTAATTGTTGCAAATACTCATCATTATCTACTATGTCGATTCCTGTTATCAATTCTTTTGTCTTTGTATCAAAAACATCCTTCCATAAAGGGCCTGATATAAAGTCAAGCATTATTCTTAATGTCTTCATTTTTTTGAACCTCCTGGGTACACTGATACTATAAATCCATTTGTTCCTACACCAGCTATTACAATGTATTCGCCTTTGTGTTCATAAATTTTTTCAATACCTCCATTTTTTACTTTGGAACTTACTTCTATTCCTTGACTAAAAATATCTTTGATTGTTGATGGAATAGCTTCTTTTGAAACTCCAAACTTATTTTTAAAATCATTTGCATGCCCTTCTATAATATGCTTTAGTCCTTTTGTGCTTGTTCCTTTTTCTAACCATACCAATTCATTTTTCTTCGTTTTAGTAACCATCACAACATCATTTTCATTATACTTATATCCACTATTTTTCAATTCATCCATCAGATGCTCTGGCTTAAGTGATCCTAATGTTGACTTGTAGTCTCCACTAATCCCTGTTCCCATTAGCCACCTCCGCAAACAATCTAGATGTATAACTAGAGTAATGGACAAATTCTGTCTCGTCTATATACTTTCTAAAAATATCTTCTGGCATTGCACCATGAACTAAGACTTTCCTAGGTTTTAATCGTTTAATAAATTCTTCTAAACCTTGCTTAAAATAGTGTTGATCTACTTTTCGTTTAATACATCCATGAGTACTAATACAATAAATACCACCAATTTCTAATCCGTCAAAACAATAGTCAAAACTTCTTCTGTCGCTCCATCTTACATTTGGAATCACATAAATTCCTTGTGATTGCATATAATGTCCAAGTGACCTATTTATATAAGTATTACTTGCCTGTTCTAAATAAGGCATATCTCTATAAAGTGAAAAATCTGGAGAGATAACACCTTTAAATGATTTTAGCTCTTCAATATATTTATTAGGATTGCTTAGTAGCTGAACAAATTTCTCATCATTGATAAAAAAATGAATAAATAAATCGTTCTGTTCTTTATATTTATTCCTTTTATCAAATGGAATCATGTCCAAGGGAATAATCTCCTCTTTTTCCTGATAAACAATAGGTAATTCAAACTTTCCATCAAATTCTGCATTTTGTACTAGGTCTGCAGAAAACCCTTTAAACTTATTCCTCAATATTTTATTACTCCTATCCGAATTATTTTACAAAAAGTCCTAACATTTTCTAGTCCGGATATGATATAATTAATTAGCAAAATATTAATGGATTCATATCCATAGACTGAGCACATAGAAAACTGCTGCAACAGTTTTTTATGTGCTTTTTCTTTTTGTATTGGCATAATCTCGTTACTTTCTAGTGTTCACTAATACCAATTATCTCTTTCCTGCTGTCTTTCCCATTCATATTCAAAGTTTATGATGGGTCTCTTTATTTCATCAATAAACGATGAGTATTTCATTAGTATTATGTCATCATACTCAACCTCCTCTCTACTTCTATTAAAATCTCTAATTTTATTAAGTGTATCAATTCTTTTAATAGCAGCTTCTTCTGAAACAGCAAATTTTTCCATAATAAATTTAGAATTTACATATACATCTAGATCCACTAATTTCCTTAATATTTGTTCTGGCATAAGCATTTGAGCCGCAAAGTAATTTGCTTCTGCCTCTTGTATGCCATATAATTCTTCATCTATGATGTCGTAATCATGATTTAGGATAAAGTGTGCAAATTCGTGTAATAACGAAAACTGAATTCTATGTTTAACATGTCCATCATTAAAGAAGATTATATGCATTCCTTTTAACCTTGATAAAAAAGCCGAATCACTTCCATAATCTGTAGGCTCTATACCTTTTATACGAGCATCACTGAAAGAACAAAAACTTATATCTGCTAATTCTTTTATAAACTTTGTTGTAGAAAATGGAAAAGAATCAATTTCTCTTGATAATACTAGAAATTCATTCGCTTTAGCATATACTTCTTTCCAACGTGGTTTATAAGTCACCATAATCCTCCTCATTAACAAAAATATCGTCAAAAACCGCACTTAGTACACCTTTTGCCTTTTCTAAGTCCTTATCATCTAATTTTTCTAATCCTCTTTGAAGAATTTCTAATTTTTCATTCTCAGGTTCTTTTCCTTCCATTTTTTCGTTGCCTAATAAATAGTCTACAGAAACATTGAAATACTTTGAAATTTTAACCAAGATATCTTCTTTGGGTACAGTCCCTGCATTTTCCCACATATTAATCCTACTTTTTGACACTCCTAAAGCCTTAGCTAATTGCTCCATCGTGATTTGGGCATCACTTCTCAACTTTCGAATTCTTTCTTGAAACTTTGCCATAATATCTCCTCCATTTTAGTATAAATAAATATTAGTCTGTCTGTCTGTTTCTTTTGTTCTGTACAATTGTATTGTATCATGTATAATTGTATAATACAATACAATTGTACTTTTGTATTAAAATTTTTTAACTTTTATACAAATTTAATGATACGAAGATTATAACTCTAATGTGATCTTCAATCCTGTAATACTAATATAATATTTTAGCTCAAAATTTTCTAATTCTTTCGGTTTTTAACCTAAAAAGAATCGTTGCGTATACAATTTTATTGTAAAAATCTACAATATATGTATTGATATTTTAGAGAATCCCTAAAAGTTTATTTTATCAAATACATATAAATTTTTTAGTCTACTCATAATCATTTTTATTACAGCAACTTAGAAAAGCAATAACTATTGATTTGTATTCCCACCTTCATTTATTAATCCTAGATTATTAAAGTAGTTATATAGTTCATCATTATATTTTTTTACTATTTGACTAGCCCTATTTTCCCAAAATTCATATATTCTTTTTATTTCAGAAAGACAAGCTTCCTTATCCTTTTCTTTGTATATTTTTAATGGATCATCAATCATTTTATATTCTGACAAACCATGAATATCTAAAAAAGATTGCATCGTAGAGAAATTTTTAAAATATTCTTGTGATTCAAAATTTTCTTGTGATTCTATAAAACTCTTATTCACTTTTTCCAAATAATAGTCTAAGGAATCGTACTTACTGAGTTTTGGACTTTGTCTTCCATGACACATAGGAATAACCCAAAAATTGACTAAACAATGATATTTTGAATTATAATCAATTAATTCTTCAGGCCATTCTTTTATTGGGCTTCGATTATTTTTTGATTTGTTACCCAAAATTATATTCGCCAGAGAATTAAATGAATGTATAGTGTCTCCCATATAATTCTTATTTCTATATTTTCCGTCTTCTTTTAGAATTTCTCCTTTGTTTTCCTTTAAAATATCCTTATATAATATTTTATAGAAACCCACACTAAAATCTGACATGTCTTCATCTAAATTGCTATTGTATAACTGTGGACTATATATAATATTGTCTTGCATATAAATTTTTTTAATATTATTATCACATATGATAGGAGTAAGTAATCTTTCATAAACTTTCTTTTCTTTTTCTGTCATTTTATTTTACCTTTTAAATTCTAACTTATTTTAATCTTTACTATCTATACCATTAGGCTATTTTCATATTTTTCGCGAATAATCGAAGATAAAAATATTGAAACTTTTTACCTAAATGGTACTACAAGTAGGTATTTCGGAGATATTTTTGAAAACTAATTTCAAGTTTTTAACCTTTAGTCATTAATCCCAAAAATCATAAACCTATTTATTTCAAGACTATCAGAACTACTTTACTCGCTTTCTCTTAGCATCAATACTAGAACCTCAACATGGCTTGAATCGTCAGTATGAATAATAATACTTCACTCTATTCTTGGTAACATGTCGAATGCATGAATTTAAGTTATTTCTTATATGTTTAAATTATGTGGATTAGATTTTGTTTTCAATAAACTTATAAAAATTTTACCAATTTCAGAATTAACTATTTTTTTCTATTATTTTAAGCTTTTCCTCACCTATTTCTTTAACTAAATCTACCACCAATGCATTTCCCATAGTGAAATATCTATTTGTACTTGTTACATCTTCAAGCTCAGTCCAGCCATCAGGAAAAGTATTAATTCTTTCAGTTTCTACTGGAGAGAGCACTCTTAAGCGATTGTTGCCAGGATCTTTAACCACATGAGTCATTCTTGATACAGTAGATTCGGATGTAACTATAGTTCTAGCTGGTCTGTCTAAAGGGTCCGGAAATTGCATACTCCCCATTCCATACTTATACTCATGTCCTGTACGAGAAGTTTTTATAGTTTGATATCCCTTTTTTTGTTTCTTAAATTTTTCAATTTTTTCACTGCCTAGATACAGATTTTCCTCGCCATTATTCGATATCAATATGTCTCCAATGGTTATTTCTTTTCTATATTCAGGTATATAGTCAGCCATATAAACTTTTCCTTCTATCATAATTCCAGTTTTTTTTAATCCTTTTTTTACCGAAAAGTTTTTCGAGAATTCATCTAGTGGTTCAACTTATCTTTCTAAAAAACTTTTTAAAAATCATTCTTCTCTCCATAATATTTGTATATTGAGTTTATACTTAAATAAAATTATTTATATTTTTGATTTTAAGTATAAAGGCACCCATATACAAACTATTTTTAATCTTTATCCCTAAATAGTGAAATGGAGTTAATCACGATGGATACTATGACACAAAACCATAACGCTTTGCTTACCGTTGGCATGGTGTCCATTAGCCCAATCCAATCTTCTTTCACAACACGCATTGCTCCATCAGAATAAAATGCGCACATAGTTAAAGCTGTTAAAGACAAACTAATAAATCTAAACCATTTAGCATTTTTGTGATTAAAAGCAGAGATTAAATTAAATCCGGCAAATATAATTACACTAATTCCAAATACTAACCACATATTTTTACCTCTCAACTTTAATCATTTTTAGATTTTAACTCATATATATTACCAAATATCTCAACACATTTTCATATTCATAAAAAATATAAAAATAATGAATTTTCCAAATAAATGCTTCTATTAATTTATATTCTAGAATCGAAGATGCTAAATTTAATATCTTCTTCATTAAATTGTATACCTTGGGATTTTAGATATTCATATAGACTAGGATCGGTATAATCACGATAATACCTCCATATATTTCCTAATTTCTTCTTCTATTTTAAATAGTCTACTGTATTTTATGAGTCGTCTTAGATTTTTATTTGGTGATTTAAAGTATCTTTTTATGGCTTCTGTAAAAATCTGTTTATCTATTTTTTCTCTTTCGATTATGATATCGCAAATTGTTCGATCAATATCATAAACTGGGATAAGATTGCCTTGTGGTGATTTTATTTCTGCCTTTCCTAGTTCGTATAAATCTTTTTTTACATAGTGAACTTGTAGGTCTTCATATCTTTTCTTGATATGGCTGGCATTGTAGCCTTGGGGTACAGATATATGAAATACATTTGGAGTCCTATCGGATAGGTCGTGGAGGTAGAGGGCTGTTTGATGGGAAAATATAATTCGATTACTATTTGATGATATTAAAATAAAATCGTCTATAACTTTTCCTTTTAATTGATATAGTCCTGGTCTTAATCTTTCTAATTGTCCGATTTTTGTTAATTCTGATAGATTATGCCTAGTATATCCAAGTTCTTCTGCTTCTTTGTTAGTGATTACTAAATTTTCTTGTATATATTCTTTAAGTGTATTCATAGTCTGCCTCCTCTCGTTTACACTTTTATTTTATGTTATAAAAGCGAATATGTAAAGTTGCTTATGAGTTTTCCATTTTTAAAAAAGGATGTAACGAATCCTTACTCCCTTTCTAAAATTATTCTTTCTTATCTCAATATTACTAATATTATTATAGTTACTCTCCGATTTTCGGATTTCTAGAAATCTGTTATTCGGAGTTCTTGAATTCCGATTTTCGGAAGTCTGGACTTCTGCTGATTAGAAATCAGATTTTGTATTATTAGTTATATTTAAAATTTATATATACTCACTTTCTAGAAAAAAAGAGCAGCCTTTTAAGCTACTCTTGTATAAAGTATAAAATGGGTTTTATCTTATTATTTTTTTCTTTGTGTCTCCTCATACCAGTTGCAAAACTACTCTTACGTCCATGTAGTTTTTTTTAGGTCTTTTTGACGTATCCTTCTTCATCTTTATCGAAGACAAAATGTTTGTAAAACTGCTTAAAATGAAGGATTTCTAAATTTATATCTTTTGTATCAATGCTACAGTCTCCACATGGCTTGAGTCGACACTGTAGATAAAAAGTCCCTTTTTACGTTTTAGGAAAGATATCAAACCTTATCTTTTTGCTATATAAACACAATCATATAATTTTTCTTACTTATATTATACACAAAAATAAGACCCTACTTATATGTATTGCTTTTGCGTGAATTTTGTCGTGCCAAATGAAGCGGCTCAAAACCTTCCGAAAAGACCACATTTCATCATAGCTATCCACTATCGCTCCACTTGTCAAATAATTCGGCGTGGCCTCAAGCGCCTCAAATCCTCTTGCCCTGCAAGATACGATATTACCCTCATTGTCCTCAACTTTGGCGAGTAACCACATGCCATATTACCGGATGAGCAAAGCCACAGGACTTATACAGTTCAAATGGATTGCCCGAATTGTTTACTCGGCCGGACACTGTAACAAAATCAGCTTTGGTTGATAATCTTGCAAGCAGCTCAAATACTATAACGCGACCCAGACCCTTATTCCTGTATTCCGGAGAGACTTGAATCCAATCAAGTATTCCTTCTCCTACGAGGGAGTCATATTCTCCAATACCACTGGCTACTATCCTGTCAGATTCTCTATCCCTCACTGCAATCCATACGTCCTCATCATATACATCGCGTTCTTTATACGATGTCAACTCATCAACAGTAACGCCCTCTTCCGTATAGCATTCATTGATATGGTGTGCGAATTCTTCTACACTCGCACCTGTGAGCTTATAGTATTCAGAGAGAAGCCTCCGGTAATTTTTCAAAATAATGAACAAGCTTGAAATAAGGCTCATCGCTTCCCTCGCAGTTCTCATCCTTGAATGCGTCCTCACAAATTACAGTTATATTTTCAGGTAGTTTTATCTGCATGGTTTTCCAAAATGGTAAGGCTGATGTATTGCAAGGATTCTCCAAATATGCTTGACGCAGATAATCCTCTTTTTTAATTTCCAATAGAAACATCCCTTCTTTTGTTCCTATTTCTTTAAACCCCACGGATTTGTGAACGGTATATGCTACCTCGTGCATGGTTTCAAAATCGTTTCGTAGTTTTGATATCCCATTAATCCTGAATGCGCGGTCTAATAGTAGCTGTAACCCTTGCTTGCCATAATTCTTCCCTCGCTCCGGAGCATATATCACTATACCCATGTCATACCAGCCTTGCTCTGGATTATAATGATAGTTTACATCACCAACAAAGTATCCGTCTGATTTACGCTGAAGAAATGCATAGAACCTTTTGTCCTCACAACCAATCCATGATGAAAGCAGGTTCTCCCATTTCTCTTCTGGATTGGGGATGCGTCCATCCGGCGGAAACCACGGCGCATTATAGGCCATCGTTTCAGGATCGCTCATCATCTTCACATAGAGCCAGCCATCTTCTTTTTTAGGTATGTGTAGCTGTAAGTCGTTATTCATTTCTTTCTGTCTATTACAACCCATTTCCCGCTTTTCCTCGAACCTTCTCTTTTTAACTCACCAGAATCTTTGAGTTTTTCTATAATTCTCTGAATTGTTCTTCTCGAAGATCTAAGCTTTATCGCTAAATCTATTTATTCCAATAATCTAAAAAGCGATGTTTTAATTGTTCTATTACATCTTTGTTATCGAGAAATTCTTGGAATGTTACCATTTTATATCCTTGCCCTTCCTCTCCAAATTTTATACTTTCTAT